>NZ_DBLYGC010000032.1:0-27630 GCF_056818865.1 Butyribacter sp. | reverse complement strand
CATAAAATCTGATATAGAAGAGGCTTTGGATACTATATTTGAAAAACTCGGTAAAAGAAGTGATGAGGTAATTTATGATTTTGTTGAGGAAAAATCGAAAAAAGTAATGATTTCAAATATAGTGTATATAGAAAGTTCATTGCATAGAATAAGTTTTCATGTTTATGAGGATGGAAGAGATAAAATATATACAATCTATAAAAAGATGGATGATATTGAAATAGAATTTAAGGCAGAGGAATTAGTTAGGGTTCATCAGAGTTTTATTGTTAATATGAAATATGTATGTGATATAAAAAGGTATTGTGTTAAGCTGATAAATTCTATTGAAATTCCTGTTTCAAAACAGAGATATAAAAATGCTATTTTGGAATATGCAAGGCAAAAGGGAGAGATTTAATGAGTGTATATCAGAACTATGTGATGATATTTATTGAGATGTCAAGTTTTTTGATATTTAACACAGCTTTTTCGGAATTTAAGTTGAGATTTCCGAAATGGGTACATATCATATGGCTTTTTGTTATGTCATCAGTGGGATTTGTTATAGATGGTGTATTTGTACAAAATTTTTTTTTAAAGCAAATGGCAATTATTATAGTTTTTATAATTGGAAGTATTGTAATTGGAAAGAAAAGTTTAAAAAATGCAGTTATTATATCAACATTATTTGATTTTATATTTTTAGCTGCTGATATGATTACTATATTGATAGACAGAGATGTATTTCAGATTGATATGAATGGACAAAGTCATATAGATGCATTTGTAACATTGATGAGTAAGTCTGTGTTGCTTATATTTGTGCTTATATTCAAAAAAATTGGGAGTAACAGATGTTTTCATATCAGTGGAGACAGAGATGTCTTATTTTTTTCGGTTTTTCCCTTAATATCATCAGGGGCAATTGCAGGTGTACTTAAATGCGGAGTTGGTTTGAAGTCAGAAAGTGAAATACAATTTGCATGGGTTGTGTTAGTCAGTCTTATTGCAATGAATATTCTTATAATTTTTTTTATGGATGACCTTGCTGAAAAGGCAATGCTGAAACAGGAAAGACTTATATTTGAGATGGATGCAAAAAGACAGCAGGAGATGTATAATTCATGGGAAGAAAAAATTATGCAGCAAAGAAGTATTTCACATGAGTACAGAAATAATTTGCTTTACATGAGTGCGTTACTTGAGCAAGGGGAATACAGAAAGTTATCTGATTATCTAAAAGAAGCCAGTGGTGCAGATATGAGGGGAATGGACGTAATAAATACAAACAATTCGGTTATCAATGTTATAATGAATACTAAATATTATGAGGCAAAAAAAGCAGGGGCATCATTTATATGTAAGATTAATAATTTATCAGGAATTACAATGAAAGAAACAGACATTATATTATTGTTATCGAATTTATTAAATAATGCGATAGAAGCAGTAGAAAAATGTTTGGATAAGAAAATGATAAAAGTTAAAATAGTCATAGAAAATAATAAATTTATTGTTTCTGTATGGAATACATTTAACGGAGAGATAAAAAGAGAGGGAGACATATTAAAAACTACTAAAAAAGAAAATGCAGTTTTTCATGGTATAGGTCTTAAAAATGTTGTGAGAATTGCAGAAAAATACAATGGATTGTATTTATTTGAACCTCGTGGAGAAGAGTTTAGTGCTATTGTCATAATACCTATGGATATTCATTACTCTGAAAACAAAAGCCGGTAGAATTTATTCTACCGACAATTCACTAAACAGGAAACTATATATTTTTTCATTCTTTTTTTTGAAATTTTCACAGACCTGAAGTGCTTCTTCCTCTGTCGGGACATTTATTGCAACTTCCAAAAGAGTGCTTCCACGTTCTACCAAAGAACAGCGTGCGATGTACTCTTTATTTTTTACATGAGTGTAATCAGTGTGAATAGATGTACTTTCGACAATATTTACCCTGTTTTCAGAAAGATATTTTCTAATCTGTGCTTTTGTGTCGTCAGGAAGCTGTTTCCCGAAAAATGTAAGAATTTCCTGACCGGCAGGCATTATCTTATAATATGATGTTGAGTGTGTCTGCTCGCTTTCTATCATATTGTCTTCAAGGAGATTTGTAAGAGTTTCCTGAATTGAAAAGTAATCAGTATAATTATTTCGTAATATAAAATCAGAAATAATAGCGTTTGACATTGGCTGTCTTGTCAGACTTAAAAAATAAAGTATTATAAGTTTATACAGCTTGCGTGATTCCGGTGTCATTAAAACCCTCCATTTCTTTTAGATGTACTCTTGAAATTCTTAGTCCAGAAGATTCCGGGAGTACATTTGTTTTTTGAGTGAGATTATATATTTTTGACAGATTACATATAGTTTTGTCCCTGATAAATTTCACGTATCTTTAATTCGTGGCTAAGGGTATTTAAAACCAATCGTTTGTTTTTGCTCCATTCGGGGGCTATAAGCAAATCTTTTGGTCCGTCTCCGGTTAGTCTGTGTATTACGATGTCCGGGGAGAGCCTTGTTATACATTCACATAATATATCAATATATTCATCTGGTGTTAATATCTTAAAATTTCCCATCATATCAGCAAGTGCGGTATTTTTTAAAACATGGAGAAGCTGCAATTTTATTCCCTGAATATCCATTTTGTTAAGATAATCAATCGTTTCATATAAATCCGTTGCTTTTTCGCCGGGAAGTCCTATTATGACGTGGACAATAACAGTGATATTTCTTTTCCTTAGTTCGTGAACAGAGTTTTCAAATACACTCAGTTGGTAGCCTCGGTTTATAAGTTTTGCTGTCTTTTCATGTATTGTCTGGAGACCAAGCTCTACCCAGACAGGTTTTATCTTGTTTAACTTTTCGAGAAGATTGTATATATCTTCATTAAAACAATCTGGTCTTGTTCCGATTGACAAAGCACAGACTTCAGGATGTTTTATCGCCTGTGAAAATATATTTTCGAGATATGTGACAGGGGCATATGTATTTGAAAATGACTGAAAATATGCAATAAATTTTTTGCCGACATATTTATTACTTGTCTCAAGTTTTTTTATGGCTGTATTGATTTGAACGGTCACATCATTGTTGGCATTTTTCAGGGTTGCAAAATCACCTGAACCGCCATTGCTGCAAAATATACAGCCGCCTGTGGAGACAGTGCCGTCACGGTTTGGACAGCTCATGCCTCCGTCAAGGGCAACTTTATATGTTTTTTCGCCAAATGTTTCCTTTAAGTAATAATCAAGAGAGTAATAAGGTTTTTCACCCCATCTTTTGATTGATTTATTTTTTCTCATCAGATTAGATATTTGCCTTTACTGCTTCAGAAACTACTTTTGCAACACGAGGGTCAAAGGCTTCAGGCATGATGTTGTCCTCATTTAAGTCTTTTTCATCTACAAGACCTGCGATTGCAAGAGCTGCTGCAAGTTTCATTTCCTCAGTAATCTGTTTTGCGTGGCCTTCAAGTGCGCCTTTGAAAATACCTGGGAATGCAACAACATTGTTTACCTGGTTAGGGAAATCTGAACGGCCTGTTCCGACAACTCTTGCACCTGCCTTCTTTGCAACGTCAGGCATGATTTCAGGAACAGGATTTGCCATAGCAAAGAGAATTGCATCTTTATTCATGCTTTTAACCATTTCTTCGGAAACGATACCTGGAGCCGATACACCGACAAATATGTCTGCACCTTTAAGGGCATCTGCGAGAGTGCCTGTCTTGCCGGTAAGGTTTGTGACTTCCATCATTTCTTTCTGCATCCAGTTGAGTTCATCGCTTGTTTTGCTGAGAATACCTGATTTGTCACACATCACAACATCTTTAAAACCATAGCGGAGAAGAAGTTTTGTGATTGCAACTCCGGCAGAACCGGCACCGTTTACAACAACATGGCATTCTTCTTTTGTTTTTCCGACAACTTTAAGACCATTGATTATACCTGCGAGAACAACGATGGCAGTACCATGCTGGTCATCATGGAAAACAGGAATATCAAGAGCCTCTTTTAATCTTGTCTCTATCTCAAAACATCTTGGAGCGGATATATCTTCAAGGTTGATACCGCCGAAAGCAGGGGCAATATTTATTACGGTTTTAATAATTTCTTCTGTATCCTGAGTATCAAGGCAGATAGGGAATGCATTGACATCACCAAACTCCTTGAATAAAACAGCCTTCCCTTCCATAACAGGCATAGCAGCCTCAGGACCTATATTGCCTAAACCAAGAACAGCACTTCCGTCGGAAACAACGGCGACGGTATTAGATTTGATGGTATAGTTGTAAGCTTCTTTTTTGTCCTTAGCAATTATTTTACAAGGCTCAGCAACACCGGGGGTATATGCGATAGCAAGGTCTTCTCTTGATTTCACATGACATTTAGGTGTCGTGTCAATTTTTCCGTTCCATTCTTTGTGAAGTGCAATAGCTTTTTCGCTGTTTGTCATTTTTTATATCCTCCATTTGGTTTTATTTTATCAGGCAGCTGCCTGATTTTTTTATTTGTGTATAGGAAATCTATTTAATATAAGAATAACATATTTGAAATATTTGGTCAAAAATATAAAAGAGTGTTGACTTTTTTTGAAAACTGTATTACAGTATTATTGTACTAAGCGAGTAATACAATAATACAACGAGAGGAAAGGAGGATATATGATTGGTTTGGAAATTTAATGATGAACAGCCTATTTATCAGCAGATAATCAGTCAGATAAAAGAGCGTATAGTAGCGGGGGAGTGGAAAGCTGGAGATAAATTAAAGTCAGTCAGGGAGCTGGCACTTGAGGCTGGTGTAAATCCGAACACAATGCAGAAAGCACTTGCAGAGCTGGAGAGGGAAGGTCTTGTTTATTCTCAGAGAACAGCGGGGCGTTTTGTTTCGGACAGTAAGGAAAAGACGGATAAATTGCAGGAGGAGATGACCATGGAATGTATAAAGACATTTGTTGTCCAAATGGAAAAGATGGGATATGCAAAAGAGCAGATAATAGAACTTCTCAAAAAATATATAAGTGAGAATTAAAAATGGGGGTGGAATAAAATGATATTGGAATGTGAGAAATTATCAAAGAACTATGGTGGTTTAAGGGCGTTGGATGAGTTGAATCTTAAACTGGAAAGCGGAAAGATTGTCGGATTGCTTGGTCCGAACGGTTACGGTAAGACAACACTTATAAAAATATTGAGTGGACTTTTGCGTCAGGATAAAGGGACTGTTTTAATAGATGGCAAAAAGGTGGGAGTGGAAACGAAAAAAATTGTATCATATCTTCCGGAAAGAGGTTATCTTTCTCCGGGGATGAAAATTAGAGACGTAGCAAAATTTTTTGAAGAGTTTTATGAGGACTTTGATATTAAAAGAGCAAATGCAATGATTGATGAACTCGGTCTTGACAGGGAGAGCAGACTGAAATCACTTTCAAAAGGAAACAGGGAAAAAGTCCAGCTTATTATGGTCATGAGCAGAAAAGCAAAATTATATCTTCTTGATGAACCGATGGGAGGCGTTGACCCGGCAGCAAGAGATTATATTTTAAAGACGATTATAAGCAATTATTCCGAGGATGCTACTGTTATTATATCTACACATCTGATTCAGGATGTTGAACAGATACTTGATGAGGTGGTTTTCTTAAAAGAAGGAAAAGTGATGTTCCACAGGGATGTGGATGAACTTAGAATGGAAGAAAAAAAATCAGTTGATGCTTTGTTCAGGGAGGTGTTCTCATGTTAAGAAAACTTATAAAATATGATATAAAGTCAAATATAAAAATTGTTGCAGGTACTTACAGTTTTATACTGCTGTTAGCAATGTTACACTTGATAATGGATAAATTTACTAAGATATATCCGGGAGCAATTCAGTGGATGGCGTTGGAAGAGCTTACGTTCGTGCTACATATTTTAGGCATAGCAGCCGGATTTGGAGTTACAATGGTGGCATGTGTTTTACATTTCAGAAAAAACATGTTTAAAGACGAAGGATATCTGACACATACATTGCCGGTAAGTGAGGGAGAAATATTTACCGGAAAATTCTTATCAGCACTCATATTGTTTCTTGTAAATGTGGCAGGAACCTATATTACAGTGGCTGTATCGACAGGTAAATTATCATGGTGTTTTACAATCCTGAAAAAAATGACGGAAAGTATGAGAGAAAGCGGATTTGACACTGCTTGTATGTGGCTTACTGCAGCTTCGCTGACAGTAGGAATGGTATATGGTATAAGCCAGATATTTGGAGCTATAACAATAGGATATTCATTTGGAAAGAAAATGAATAAAGATATACTCTCTTTTATTGTATACTTTGCAGGTTATCTGATCATGCAGATGATTTCAATAGTACTGCTTGCAGTAGTATCAGTATCTAGAGGATTTGTTGGTGCTGATGTCACTAACGTAGTTAATATAGGGGGCTATGTAAAAGATGTGATTAGTGGAAGCCTTGTGATAATGATAGTGATGACTGTAGTATATTATGCTGTGAGTGTATTTCTGTTGAATAGAAAACTTAATCTTGACTAAGTTAAATCAGCCATAGCGAAAATATTTCATTTAAAGCTGTCCTTTACAAATACGAAAAGATTGTGTATATTGATATTAAATGTACTAGCTAAAATTATTCAGACACTATCGTGAAATTAAAATCCCGGAATCGTCAATATAATTTATCAAATTAAAAATAAATCAAAATGTATTTGTAAAGGAGCAATGGAATGGCAGATTTAGAAAAAATGTCTCTTGTTGAGCTTAGAGTTGCCGGACGCAAAATGGGCGTTAAAAATGTAACTACATATAAAAAGAGGGAACTTCTGGAATTACTTTTGAGTATTCAGGAAAGGCAGTCTGAGGAGACAGAAGAGAACACAGAAGAAAAAGACGAATATGTTGTTGTGGAAAATACGGCAAAAGAGGAAGTCTTAGAAGAGAGTGTTCAAAAAAATGATGAGGAAAATGATGAGGAAATACAAGCGGAAGAAAAAAGACCGCAGAATCAGGGTTCATATGTAAAAAATAATGATTATTATAGTGAAGACCATAGAAATACATACAGAGCCAGAAGGGAAGGCGGCTATCAGTCCGGGTATCAATATCAGGGAAGAACAAACAATGTTCGTGGCCAGCAGAGAAACAACGGAAGAATAAATTCAAGGCAGGGAAACAATCCGTATTCAAATCAAAACATGGGATATTCGTCAAACGGCAACAATTCATATCAGTCAAATTCAAATCATGGTGGATATCAGAACAATTATAATCAGAATAACGGCTCAAACGGTTATTCACAGAATGGGTACAATTCCAATAATGGGTATCAGAATAATCAATATTCAAATAATAATTATCAGAATAATTATAATCAGAATGTTTCAGAACCGGAAAAGCAGCTTGATATAAGCCAGCTTGACAGTGGGGAGACAAGGGAAGGTATTCTTGAAATAATGGCAGAAGGCTATGGTTTCATAAGATGCGACAACTTTCTGCCGGGAGATGATGATGTATATGTATCACATGCCATGATTAAGAAATACAGACTTCGCACAGGAGATATACTTAAAGGTAATCTTAAGATAAGAAGCCAGACAGAAAAATTTGCGGCAATGTTATATGTCACTACAGTAAATGGTTGTCCTGTCGAGGAACTATTGACAAGACCGAAATTTGAGCAGCTTACACCGATATTCCCAGATGACAGAATAAGGCTTGAGACAGATGGCAGCAGCATTTCAATGAGAATTATGGATATAATCGCACCTATCGGTAAAGGACAGCGTGGAATGATAGTTTCACAGCCAAAGACAGGAAAGACAACACTTCTTAAACAGGTGGCAAAAGCGGTTAAAACAAATTATCCAAAGATGCATATAATTGTTCTTCTTATTGATGAAAGACCTGAGGAAGTTACTGACATCAAGGAATCGATTATGGGTCACAATGTCGAAGTTATATATTCGACATTTGATGAACTGCCTGAAAATCATAAGAGAGTTTCGGAGATGGTTATTGAGAGAGCGAAGAGACTTGTAGAACACGGAGAGGATGTTATGATACTTCTCGACAGCATCACAAGACTTGCAAGAGCATATAACCTTACGGTGGCACCTAGCGGAAGAACTCTTTCAGGAGGTCTTGATCCGGCAGCACTTCATATGCCTAAGAAATTTTTCGGAGCAGCAAGAAATATGAGAGAGGGAGGAAGTCTTACAATTCTCGCAACTGCACTTGTTGATACGGGAAGTAAAATGGACGATGTTGTATTTGAGGAATTTAAGGGAACAGGTAATATGGAACTTGTTTTAGACAGAAATCTTTCTGAAAAAAGAGTGTTCCCTGCTATTGATTTACCGAAGTCAAGCACAAGAAGAGATGACCTTTTGCTTACACAGGATGAGAAAGATGCCTCATATAGAATAAGAAAAGCATTTGCAGCGATGAGAAATGAAGAAGCGTTGGAAAAAATTATAGATTTGTTCAGGAAGACAAGAAATAACAGGGAATTTGTTGAAATGATAAGAAAAATTCATTTCTAGAAAAATCCATTTCTAAAAAGATTTGGTCAGAAAAATTGAGCAAAACGTATATAATTCTGGAATTTCAAAAAGATAAAATATATACTTGCGTTTTTTAGCACAATGTGTTACACTAATGTAGTTGTGTTGAAAATTGAAATCGAAAAGATACAGTCCTACATGCTGGGTGTGATCTTTTTCGTGATATGTATTTGCTGTCAGTGTGACAGCGGAATGGAGGTCATAAGACATGAGAGAGGGAATTCATCCTAATTATTATCAGGCTAAAGTTGTTTGCAACTGTGGTAATGAGTTTGTAACTGGTTCTACAAAGGAAGAAATTCACGTAGAAATCTGTTCTAAATGTCATTCTTTCTACACAGGTCAGCAGAAATCTGTTAAGGCTCGTGGTGCGATTGATAAGTTCAACCGTAAATATGGCATGCAGGCAAATTAGTATCTGTATAACTATAACGTAAGATTCGGTCTTATAGATGGTCACAGCAACCAAAAGGGGGCTGTGACCATTTTTCATATATTATAGCATAATGTACATAGTATAGCGGAAATCTGAGGTTTGCCATATGAATAAAAAATTAGTTGTGAAACCGTCAGGCATAGGAGGTCAGGCAGTTCTTGAAGGAGTTATGATGAAAAACAGGGACAGGTATGCCGTTGCCGTGAGGAAACCTGATGGAGAGATAGAAGTTGAAAAGGGACATTGCCAAAGTTTAAGAGATAAATATTTTGTTTGCGACCTGCCTATAATAAGAGGTGTGGTTACATTTGTGGAGTCTCTTGTTCTCGGAATGAAAAGCCTTACTGATTCTTCAAAGTATTATGAAGACGAGGAAGAGGAAAACAGACAACAAATGGATGATGCCGCAAAGGAAAGGCATGAGAAGATAGAGACAACATTTACAGTCATATTGTCGATTGTTCTTGCAGTCGGAATTTTTATGGTTTTGCCGTTTTTCATATCAGAGTTATTGAAAAGTATTATTAAATCTGCAAAAGTGCTTGCAGTTATCGAGGGAATTATAAGGATAATTCTGTTTATAGGTTATGTTTTTGCGATTTCTTTTGTTGAGGATATAAAGAGGGTATTTATGTATCACGGTGCTGAGCATAAAACCATAAATTGTGTGGAACATATGCTGCCACTCACTGTTGAGAATGTGAGAAAACAGTCGAGAGAACATAAAAGATGTGGAACGAGTTTTATTTTTATTGTATTATTTATAAGTATAATCTTCTTTATTTTTATAAGAGTTGACAACATGTGGCTTAAAGTATTATACAGAATAGTGCTTGTGCCTGTTATAGCAGGAGTATCTTATGAATTTATACGTCTTGCCGGAAAATCAGAGAATGCGCTTGTAAATATATTGAGCAAACCGGGAATGATGTTACAAAAGCTTACGACAAAAGAGCCTGATGATTCAATGATAGAAGTTGCTATAGCGTCAGTTGAGGCAGTGTTTGACTGGAAAAAATTTCAGGAGGACTCAAAATAAATATGTTCACATATAAAGAATTATTAAAAAAAGGCGAAAATGAACTTTTGGCATCGGATATTTCTGATGCTGCGATTGATGCCTGGTATCTTTTTGAATATGTGACAGATATGTCGAGAGCATCATTTTTTATCAGAAGAAATGAAGAAATTCCGGAAGAACAGGCAAATGCTTATATAGAAGTTATAGAAAAGAGGAAGAAGCGTATACCGCTTCAGCATATAACAGGAAAACAGGAATTTATGGGACTTGACTTTTTTGTGAATGAAAACGTTTTAGTTCCAAGACAGGATACGGAATGTCTTGTCGAGAATGTCATATCATATGCGAATGACAAAAAAATTCTTGATATGTGTACCGGTTCAGGATGTATTATAATATCTGTCAAAAAGTTTGTTCAGACGGCTGAGTGCACCGGTGCAGATATATCGGAAAAAGCACTTGAAACTGCACTGAAAAATGCAGATTTAAATAATGTTCCTGTTTCTTTTATAAAAAGTGATATGTTTGAAAATATCTCAGAAAAATATGATATTATAGTATCAAATCCACCATACATCAGACCTGATGTGATAAAAACTCTGGAACCTGAGGTAAGAGAACATGACCCTTGGCTTGCCCTTGATGGAGGGGAGGACGGTCTTAGTTTTTACAGGATTCTTGCAAAAGAAGGAAAGAAATATCTTAACTCTCAGGGAATGATTTTTATGGAAATAGGTTACGACCAGGGACAGGCAGTAAAAGAAATCTTTGAGAGTGAAGGTTTCGTGGATATTGTCATAAAGAAGGATTTGTGCAAAAATGACAGAGTGGTTATCGGAAGAATAATATAAATGGAGGGAAAATAATGTTTGACAAATTAGAGGAACTTGTAGGGCGCTTAGAAGAAATAAATATGATGCTTACAGAGCCTGAGGTTATAAATGACCAAAAGAAATACAGAGAGCTTATGCGTGAGCAGAATGAACTTACACCTATTGTAGAAAAATATAAAGAGTATAAGGCTGCAAAAGACGGAATAGAGGACAGTCTTGCAATTCTTGACGAGGAAAGCGATGAGGAAATGCGTGAGCTTGCCAAAGAGGAACTTAATGAGTGCAAGGAGACTGTTGAAAAGTGTGAGCAGGAATTAAAGATACTCATGCTTCCAAAAGACCCTAATGATGAAAAGAATGTTATCGTTGAAATTCGTGGTGGCGCAGGTGGTGATGAAGCAGCCCTTTTCGCAGCAGACCTGTTTAGAATGTACTCAAAATTTGCGGAGGCAAACCGATGGAAAGTTGAAGTGATGAGTGCAAGCGAAAACGGAATAGGCGGTTTCAAGGAAATAGTATTTATGGTAATAGGTGCAGGCGCATATTCAAAACTTAAATATGAAAGTGGTGTTCACCGTGTACAGAGAATACCTTCAACAGAGTCAGGCGGAAGAATTCATACGTCAACAGCAACTGTAGCTATTATGCCGGAGGTTGAGGAAGTTGATGTGCATGTAGACCCTAATGACTGTAAGATAGATGTTTACAGAGCATCAGGAAACGGTGGTCAGTGTGTAAATACAACTGACTCGGCAGTGCGAATTACACATATACCTACAGGAATTGTTGTAACATGTCAGGATGAGAAATCACAGCTTAAAAACAAGGATAAGGCTATGAAAGTTCTTCGTTCAAGAATTTATGACATGGAGCAGGAGAAAGCAAACAGTGAGCAGGCAGCAGAGAGAAGAAGTCAGGTAGGAACAGGTGACCGCTCAGAAAAAATCAGAACATACAACTTTCCACAGGGAAGAGTTACAGACCATCGAATTAAATATACAAGTCACAGACTTGGGGAAATTCTTGACGGAGACATAAACGAACTTCTTGAAAATATCATTGCAGCAGACCAGACGGCAAGACTTGCCAAGATGAATGAAGAATAGGACGCAGGAGGAAACTTTGTTAAATGTCAAAAGAATCGATAATATCAAGTGAATCAAATGGGCAGATAAAAGAGATTATCAAGCTTCAGAAACAGGCAAGAGAAAGAAAAAAGACAAAAAAATTTGTTGTTGAAGGAATAAAAATGGTTCAGGAAGCAATAAATTTTAAGAAACTTGATAAAATGTATGTATCTGAATCTGCACTTGAAAAGACTGCACAGAGTATCGGAAAGAAAATTGAAGAAATACCGTATGAAATTGTAGCTGACAATGTATTCAGACAGATTTCTGATACAGTTACACCACAGGGGGTGTTAGCGGTTGTAAACATGCCTGAATATGATATAAAGGATATATTATCAGATGACAGGAAGTCATGGATTCTTTTAGATGATTTGAGAGACCCGGGAAATCTTGGAACCATAGTGAGAACATCTGAGGGCGCCGGGATGTCGGGAGTCATTATGAGCAGGGAAAGCGTTGATTTGTTTAATCCCAAAGTAGTCCGTTCTACGATGGGAGCGATATTCCGTGTACCGTTTTGCTATGTGCAGTCACTTACAGATATTATAGACGAGATAAAAGGTGCAGGATATGAAGTTTTTGCAACTGCTATGGAGGGCAGTGAAGTTTATGACTGCATAGATTATACAAATGGTGCCGCGTTCATTATAGGCAACGAGGCAAACGGTGTATCCGATGAGGTGTTTGAAAAAGCTTCAAAGCGGATAAGAATACCTATGGAGGGCAAATTGGAATCACTTAATGCAGCGGTATCCGCAGCTATAATAATGTACGAGATTGCGAGACAGAAAAGAGGAAAATGATATCAGTTGACAAAAATAGTCATTTGAGCTATATTTAGCGCATATATGCGAAAAAAAAACGCATAAATATTGGGAGAGGAGAAGAGGTATGGAACCGATGTATTGGCTTATAGCCATGGCGGTACTTCTCATTATAGAGATAATCACGATGGGACTTACTAGCATATGGTTTGCGGCAGGAGCACTTGTAGCGGTGGTTGCAGCACTCTTTCATGCACCGATTGCCGTGCAGTTTGCATTGTTTGGCATAGTATCTGTTATATTGTTTTTGTTTACCAGACCTGTTGCAGAAAAATATTTAAACAACAGCAGAACCAAGACGAATATAAATAGTATTATCGGAGAAGAGGCAAAAGTTACAGAGGAGATTGACAATTTCAATCAAAAAGGTGCAGTCGTTGTCAGGGGGCTTGAGTGGACGGCGAGAAGTGCTGATGAAAAAGAAATAATACCGGAAGGTTCAAAAGTCAGGGTAAAAGAAATAAAAGGTGTGAAACTTATAGTTGAAAAAGAGATTTGGTAGAAAGGAATTGAAAAAATGGAATTTTTAATAGCAGTAGTAGTCATAATGGCTATCATACTTTTATCATGTATCAATGTAGTGCCACAGGCAAGAGCATATGTTATTGAGAGACTTGGAGGGTATCAGGGAACATGGGGAGTCGGAATACACTTCAAAATCCCTTTTATCGACAGAGTTGCAAGAAAAGTTGATTTAAAGGAGCAGGTGGCAGATTTCCCACCACAGCCGGTTATAACAAAAGATAATGTTACTATGAGAATCGATACAGTTATCTTTTATCAGATAACAGACCCTAAACTTTACACATACGGTGTGGAAAATCCGATTATGGCAATCGAAAATCTTACAGCCACAACGCTTAGAAATGTAATCGGTGAACTTGAACTTGATGAGACCCTTACGTCAAGAGAAATAATAAATGCAAAGATGCGCTCATCACTTGATACAGCAACTGACCCATGGGGAATCAAGGTAAACAGAGTTGAGCTTAAAAATATTATTCCGCCGGCAGCAATTCAGGATGCCATGGAAAAACAGATGAAAGCAGAGCGTGAAAAGCGTGAAGCAATCCTTCGCTCACAGGGAGAGAAAGAGTCTGCGATACTTGTGGCAGAGGGAAAGAAGCAGTCGGCAATTCTTGATGCGGAAGCAGAAAAACAGGCGGCAATTCTTAGAGCAGAAGCTAAAAAAGAAGCAACTATCCGTGAAGCAGAAGGTCAGGCACAGGCTATACTTGCAGTACAGCAGGCAAATGCAGATGGAATAAGAATGCTCAATGAGGCAGCTGCTTCAGATAATGTAATTAAATTAAAGAGCCTTGATGCATTTGCGAAGGCAGCAGACGGAAAAGCTACAAAGATTATAATTCCGTCTGAAATTCAGGGACTTGCAGGGCTCGCAAAATCTGTTACAGAGATTGCAAAAGAGTCATAAAACAAAAATACATGAACAGCAGTTTTTAAAATTTTAATAGATTAGAGTCTGTCGAGGGCAGACTCTATATGCATATAAGAAAAAGAAATGGAGGACATATCAATGGCTATCAATTTAAAAGGACGCAACTTTCTTACTTTAAAGGATTTTACACCGGAAGAAATACAGTATATGATTGACTTGTCGGCTGATTTAAAGGCAAAAAAGAAAAACGGAATATCAATTAAAAACTACACAGATAAAAATATTGCACTTATATTTGAAAAGACAAGCACACGTACACGATGCTCTTTTGAAGTGGCAGCACATGATATGGGGATGGGTGTTACATATCTTGACCCGTCAGGTTCTCAGATAGGAAAGAAAGAGAGTATACCTGATACTGCAAGAGTTCTCGGAAGAATGTTTGACGGAATCGAGTACAGAGGATATGGACAGGACATAGTTGAAGAACTTGCAAAATATGCAGGAGTTCCGGTTTGGAACGGTCTTACAAATGAGTATCATCCAACACAGATGCTTGCAGATTTACTTACAATAAGGGAGCATTTAGGAAAAATTAAAGGAGTGAAACTTGTTTATATGGGTGATGCCCGTTATAATATGGGAAATTCACTCATGATTGCATGTGCAAAGATGGGAATGCATTTTACTGCATGTACGGCAAAAGAATATTTCCCAAATCAGGAGCTTGTTGAACAGTGTCAGGAATATGCGAAAGCGTCAGGCGGTTCAATCACACTCACTGAGGATGTTGAAAGTGGAACAAAGGGAGCAGATGTTTTATATACTGATGTATGGGTATCAATGGGTGAGCCTGATGAGGTATGGGCAGAGAGAATAAAGGTTTTATCTCCATATCAGATAAATAAAAAAGTTATGGAAAATGCGGGCAAAGATGCTATATTTATGCATTGTCTTCCAGCTTTCCACGACCTTAAGACAAAGATTGGCAAAGAAGTTTATGAGAAGTTCGGAATGAGTGAACTTGAAGTGACAGATGAAGTATTTGAATCTGAACAGTCAGTAGTCTTTGATGAGGCAGAAAACCGTATGCATACAATAAAAGCAGTAATGGTAGCAACACTTGGTGAGAGATAAGAATAATAGCACTGCAGAAAAATGGTGATTAACATGAAAAGCGAAATATTACGCATACTGCGTACAGCAGGAGAAGAGTGTGTATCAGGGCAGAGATTGTGTGAGATATTTGGCGTATCAAGACAGGCTGTTTGGAAAAATATTTCACAATTAAAAGAAAAAGGATTTGAGATAGAATCCGTATCAAATAAGGGATACAAACTTATAAGTGAGCCGGATATATTAAATTCATCAGCTATAGAGAGTTATCTTTCAAAGGAATGTATCTGCAAAAAGGTAGAAGCTTTTGAAACAATAGATTCGACAAATACGAAAGCGAAACAGCTTGCTGAACTTGGTGAGGAAGAAGGAACACTGATAATATCGGATGAACAGACGGCAGGAAAGGGAAGAAGGGGAAGAAGCTGGTGCTCGAAAAAAGGAGCCAATGTATTTATGACCCTTCTGATAAGACCGAGAATTGAGCCTAAATATCTTTCGGGAATTACGCTTCTTGCGGCAATGTCAGTAGCAGCAGCCATAAAAGATATATGCGATACAGAAGCAAAGATTAAATGGCCGAATGATATTGTTATCAATAAAAAGAAGATATGTGGCATACTTACCGAGATGAGTTCTGAGATGAACTATGTCAACTATGCAGTCATCGGTATAGGAATAAATGTAAATGATGATGAGATACCACAGGAAATAAGAAAAAATGCATCATCCATATATCTTGAAACGGATAGAAAAGTGAACAGAAATGAACTGGCGGCAAAGGTTGTAGAAAAGTTTGACAGCTATTATAAAGAGTTTCTCAAAACAAATGATTTGTCGGCACTTACAGACGAATATAATTCCATGCTTATAAGCATGAACAGTGAAGTAAAAGTGCTTTACGGCATGGCGGAGACAGCAAAACCGGAAGATGAAGAGATTGGAATAGCAAGAGGGATAGATGTGGATGGCTCTCTGTTAGTTGAAACAAAAGAAGGCATAAAAAGTATAGTGTCTGGAGAAGTATCGGTAAGGGGGTTATACGGTTATGTATGATGAGGCAGATATAAACAGTGATGCCGTGATATTATGTGCAGCGAATGCTTATGAGCAGAAATATTACCTGAATGAAAACTTCAGTTCACTTCCACAGGCTATAAAGGACGAGTTACAGATTATGTGTGTGCTGTATACGGCTGAAATAGGCGGGATTTTTTCATTACAATATGATGAAGACGGAAATCTTTATATGAATGTTGTAGCCGAGGAGGATGACTTTTCATTTGATGAGATAGGAAGTGCATTAAAAATAAAAGCACTTCAGAATGAAAAAAGAGATTTACTCGAGTCACTTGAAAAATATTATAGAGCAGTGATTTTGCACCAGACAGACGATATAGAAATGTGAGGATAGAAGCATGTTATTAGCAGTAGATGTTGGAAATACAGATGTGACATTTGGAGTATTTGATGGAGAAAAGCTTGCCGCAAGATTCAGATTTACGGTACAGGTACCAAGGACATCGGATGAATACGGAGAATTATTATGCAATATATTGGAGCAGAAGGGATACAAACCTGATGACATAACTGAAGTTATAATCGCATCAGTTGTACCTAAAATGATGTACTCCTTTACAAGCGGAATAATAAAATACCTTGACTGCCATCCTATAGTAGTGGGAGCAGGGACAAAAACAGGTATAAGGATTGATACGATGAATCCTAAAGAGATAGGTCCTGACAGAATAGTAGATGCCGTGAGTGCATTTGAACTTTACGGAGGTCCTATAATAGTAGTAGATTACGGAACCGCTACAACATATGACCTTGTGACAGCCGATGGAGCATTTAAGGGTGGGGTTATAAGTCCTGGAATAAGAATTTCGGCAAATGCACTTTGGAACAACACAGCTAATCTTCCTGAGATAGAAATAAAATGTCCGGGAAATATCATTGCAAAAGAAACCACTTCAGCCATGCAGGCAGGACTTTTTTATGGAACTATAGGTCAGACTGAATATATAATAAGAAAAATCAAGGAAGAATCAGGACTTATGAATGCAAAAGTTATTGCAACAGGCGGACTTGGAAAAGTAGTATATGAGAATACAAAGTCTATTGAAATATATGACGGGGATCTCACATTAAAGGGATTGCAGCTTATCTACAGCAAACAGAAAAAATAGAGAGAAATATGAGTGGATTTTATATTGGAAATGTAAAGATAGACGGTGACCTTGCATTGGGGCCGATGGCGGGAGTCACGGATATGCCGTTTCGTACCATATGTAAAGAATTTGGTGCAGATTTGCTTTATACGGAAATGATAAGTGCCAAAGGTATTTATTATAAAAATAAAAATACGGAACCATTGTGGCAAATAGATGACACAGAACATCCGATAGCATTACAGTTATTTGGCTCAGAACCTGAACTCATGGCAGATATGGCAGAGCAGATAGAGAAAAGAAATTTTGATATATTGGATATAAATATGGGGTGTCCCGTACCGAAGGTAGTAAACAATGGTGAGGGTTCGGCACTTATGAAAAATCCGGAACTTGCATCTAGGATTGTAAGAGTAATATCAGACAGAATTAAAAAGCCGGTAACAGTGAAATTCAGAAAAGGCTTCAATGATGACAATATAAATGCTGTTGAATTTGCAAAGCTGATGGAACAAAGTGGTGCAAGTGCGATTGCGGTACACGGTAGGACAAGGGAACAGTATTATTCGGGAAAAGCAGACTGGGAGATTATAAAAAAAGTAAAAGAAGCGGTGACAATTCCGGTTATAGCGAGTGGTGATATATTCACACCGGAGGATGCAGTCAGATGTAAAAAAGAAACGGGCTGTGACGTACTTATGCTTGCAAGAGGAGCAAGAGGAAATCCGTGGCTGTTTAGACAGATAAAAGAATATGAAGAAACAGGTGAATATTCTGAAAAGCCGTCGTTTGATGAAGTTGCTGCCATGATATTAAGGCATACAAAACTACAGATAGAATATAAAGGTGAATATCTTGGAATACGTGAGATGCGAAAGCATGTGGGCTGGTATACGGCAGGATACAAAAACTCATCATCGATACGAAGAAAAGTAAATGAAGTAGAATCTTATGAGCAGCTTGAACAGCTTATAAGCAGCTGTATAGAAAATAATTAAGGCAATAGCCGATGAATCCTGATATATTACTAAAATGAAATGGAGATAAAAATGGAAGAACTTATTCAAAAGATTGAGAGATTAAAAAAAGAAAATGATTTTGTTATATTGGCACATTATTATGTAGATGGTGCTGTTCAGGATATAGCAGACTATGTAGGCGACTCATTTTATCTGAGCAAAGTTGCTACAGAGGTAGAGGCAAAAAATATATTATTTGCCGGAGTTTCATTTATGGGAGAGAGCGCAAAACTTTTGAATCCTGAAAAACATGTATATATGGCAGATGTGACAGCAGATTGCCCTATGGCTCATATGGTTACTGTAGACCGTATAAAAGAGGTTAGAGAGCAGTATGACGATGTGGCGGTAGTCTGTTATGTAAACTCGACAGCAGAGATAAAGGCTGTGTCAGATGTATGTGTAACATCCTCAAACGCAATTAAGGTAGTAAAGAATATAAATAATAAAAGAATATTCTTTGTCCCTGACAATAATCTTGGAAGATATGTTGCAAAGCAGCTTCCTGAAAAAGAATTTATATTTAACGACGGTTTCTGTCATGTCCATAAGAGCATTGACCCAAAACTTGTTGCAGAAGCAAAAGAGCATCATCCTGATGCACTCGTACTTGCACACCCTGAATGCACGGAGGACGTGCTTGAACTTGCCGATTATATAGGAAGTACAGCAGGAATACTTGATTATGCTACAGAGAGTGAATGCAAGAAATTTATTATCTGTACAGAGATGGGAATTTTCTTTAAACTCAGTAAACAGAATCCTGATAAGAAATTTTATTCGGTAGGTCACAGACAGTTCTGTCCGAATATGAAGAAGGTAAGTCTTGAAAAAGTGGCAGCAGTTATGGAAAATCCGACAGAGGAAGTGCTTCTTTCTGATGATATTATGAATGAGGCATGTAAACCGCTTCAGAAAATGCTCGAATTGGCAAAATAATGATAAAAGTTGTTAATTAAATTCTAAAAAAATCCGATATTATTAATGGATAGCAAAAAGGTAAAATACTTACTCAAGAAGTAAACATGCGAAGGTATTTTCAGATTTGAAGAAGTGGCCGTACACGCATCCGGGAGTTTGAAAATATTGGACATGATTTGCTATATCTGTGTATATCGTATACCGGGCCGTACACCGAAGATTATGATATACACAAAAAAATAACACCAATCATCATCAAGTGATTGGTGTTATTTTTTTGTGAGGTTATGATATTGGGGTCAAAAGGTATTTTGACCATTGCATCATTTTATGACTGTACAGTTTCAGCAGATTGTTCTTTATCTTTTTTTAAAGTGTAATT
This sequence comes from Butyribacter sp., assembly GCF_056818865.1. Taxonomy (NCBI): domain Bacteria; kingdom Bacillati; phylum Bacillota; class Clostridia; order Lachnospirales; family Lachnospiraceae; genus Butyribacter; species Butyribacter sp. The sequence continues at coordinate 7,816 of NZ_DBLYGC010000032.1, read as the reverse complement.
GATACCAAGTCCCATACCGATTAAAGCATAGAAGATAGGAGCTACTGCGATGCATGAATCGTTGGTGAGAGCGATTATAAGATAACCTATAACTGCAACGAATATGCTCACACCGATTTTGGACATATAACCGTTAAAATCATGTTTCCAGTAGAGTTTTAAGCTGCTTACCAGGTACCATATAAAGAAAACAAGCAATGCAATCAGCGAAATGACACCAGTCTGGACACCTATCTGCAGGAACATGCAATGAGGTTTTGTGATGATTTCATTAGTATGGCCTGAGTTGTATAGTCCAACTGCATCATTGTTAGGGAATGCAATGATAAAAGTATCAGGACCTGAACCGAGGAAGAAATACTTCTTTAAAAGAGGAATTGTTCTAGCCCAGATATAACCACGCATGTTAGCAAAATGGTAGTGCTTTTCGAGGAAAGGAATTGAAGTATCCTGTTTGGTATATTTCATGATGGCACCGTTTGACATTCCGTAATAACTTGTATCATTGTCTTTCATCATGTTTGTAAAGTACCACTGTTTGTCATCAATAGTAACCTGAAAACCATTGAAGCTATCGGAACGAACGGAAGTAAATGAAAAAGGAAATCTTTCATCATTTATAACGTAAGCAGACTTATCTTCGTTAAGTGAATAAGAAATCTCATTGCCTGCTTTGTCAGAAAGTTCAAATATATCATTTCCGTTTGAATCCTGTGAGCATTTAACAACAAGAGTGTTATTGTTGTAGACGATTGAAACGTTGTCTTTGTTTGTTGTAATCTCACTGAGCGGATGGGATTCAGCCTCACTGTTGAACATTGTTTTTAAACGATTGATAAGAATACCATGATTTGCAACATTTATCCCGATAAATGCAATTATAAACAGTATCACCGCAATAATAACTATTTTAATATTCTTGATAAACACCTTTCTCATACAGAGAAGCATTACTATAAGTGAGAACATAAGTGCAAGAATACCGGCACGTGACTGTGATGCAAAAAGTATTACCATGAGAGCTACTATAAGGAAAGTACATCCAAGTCTTGCCCAGACTTTTTTACATGTAAAGATGAGAGCTGCAAGGATTGGAACCACAAGACATACATAAAAGCCAACATAGTTTGGATTATATAAAGAAAGATATGTACGTCCCTCCTCAAAATTGAATTTGAATTTATTTCCGGTGTAGTTTGACGGTGTCATAAGCTTAAAACCTAAGTCTGTACGGAAAAAGTCATGTTTGAATGCCTGTGACAGACCGAGGGCAGTCATGACTGATATGCCGGCAACAAACCATGGCATAATACGCTTTACGGCTGCTTCCGAACGCATAATGAAAAAGCAGTAGTATGCGGTAAGACAATAACCCATGAGAGCCCATACAGGTTCAAACTGTTCGTAAATTCCGGAAAAAGAAAATGATCTGTATTTAGATGCAAGAGCTGATATAAAAGTGATACCACAATAAATAGCAAGCGGTATCAGTTGTTTAGTCCATGCTGCCTTCTGCTCATCTGCAAAGATTACATAGATAAGACAAAAAATAATATAGACACATGCAATGATGAACCAGACAAGCTTTGTATGAAGGAAAAAGTCAAGTGTTTGTGACGAACCCTTAAACCATTCAAAATTTTCCAGTTTTGTATAATATTTATACATATAAGTAATAAGCGGAATCACACCGAGTATAGCAATAATTGGAAGTAAAAGTCCCAATGGATATTTTTTTTCAGCAGATTCCTGATTTTTTTTAGCATTCTGATATGCCATAATAGTCCTCCCTAAAATAAAATTGTTGCTGAAAGTCAGTAACATATATATTATACATACATTTTTGAAAGAAACAACACTAAAGTTGACATTAAATAGAGAAATTAGTAAAATGGTTAGTATTGATTTACTGTATGTACGCAAGCCTGATATGATATGTCAGACAGATAAGTATTCGTTATTGTAAGAAATGAGGATAAAAATGAAAAATTATGACCCATACAAAAAAACTATATTGTTTTTTGCGTCACTCATAAATATAGTATTGATGGCACTCGTGTTTTCATATGCATGGTATCACTATTATGCGGGAACTATGTTTGTTACAACATTCTACCGCAGAGGACATTATGCAATCATCGGCTTGTATGCAATGATATTGTTTTTCTTTTCAACGATGTATGGAAGCATGAAGATAGGACAATACAGAAGGCTTGAAGTTATGCTGTCACAGTATCTAAGTCTTTTTTTGTCGAATGTAGTTATGTATTTTATTATATCACTGCTTGCATTCGGATTTGTAAATCCTATTTATCTTGTGGGTATAATGGCAGTAGAAATGTTGGTTTCAACAATATGGAATTTTCTGATTATACATTTTTACAACAGAATATTCCAGCCGTGGAAGATATTATTGATATATGGAGACAGACCGGCGGCTGACCTTGTATATAAAGTTGAGGCAAGAAGGGACAAGTATGCAATATATGATGCGATAAACATAGATGAGGGCATTGACAAGATAGCAGAGAAAATAAAAAAATTTCAGGCAGTAATTATAGGTGATATATCGGCAGAAAAAAGAAATGACATGTTGAAATATTGCTATGCAAACAAAGTGAGAGCGTATGTAATACCAAAAATTTCAGATATTATACTTATGGGGGCAGACAGGATTCATGTATTTGATACACCGTTTCTTCTCTCAAAAGGATATACATTAAGCTTTGACCAGAGATTATTTAAGAGAGCATTAGACCTTATTATAGCTGTACCTATGACAATTATAGCATCACCGGTTATGCTGTTTACGGCGGCAGCAATAAAACTTTACGACAAAGGTCCGGTGTTTTATAAGCAGATCCGTTGTACGAAATATGAGAGAGAGTTTGAAATATATAAATTTAGGAGTATGATAGTAAATGCAGAGGGTGACGGTGTTGCAAAACTTGCAAAGGAAAATGATGAGCGTATCACTCCGGTAGGGAAATTTATCAGGGCAACGCGTGTCGACGAATTGCCACAGTTGTTCAATATAATAAAGGGAGATATGTCATTTGTGGGACCAAGACCCGAGAGACCGGAGATAATGAAACAGTATTGTGAGGAAATGCCGGAATTTCCGTTTAGGACAAGGGTAAAAGCGGGGCTTACCGGTTATGCACAGGTTTATGGAAAATACAATACAACACCGTATGACAAATTAAAACTGGATTTATTTTATATTGAAAACTATTCATTATGGACAGATATAAAACTTATACTTATGACAGTTAAAACAGTGTTGAAAAAAGAGGCAACAGAGGGTGTTGCAGACAACCAGACGACGGCTGAGAAAAATGTGGATGAAAATGCAGAGTCAGTGGAAAAGATAGTTGAGGAAATTGTAAAAAATGATCAATGAAAATAAAAAGGCACTTCTTGTTACAAGAGTTAGCGGTTTTGTGCCGCAGTTTGAGATGAATAATGTAAAAATATTGCAGGAAATGGGATATGAAGTGCATTATGCATCAAACTTTGATACTATAGTATATGGAAATGACAATAGCAGACTGGAAGGAACGGGGATAATCTGTCATCAGATAGATTTTGAGCGTTCGCCTTTTTCAAAAAACGTAAAGATTGCCTATAAACAGCTTAAAAAGTTAATGCTTGATGAAAAATATGATTTTATACATTGTCATATGCCTATGAGTGGTGTTCTGGCACGAGCAGCGGCACAAAAAGTAAGAAAGGAGACAGGAAGAAATGTACCTGTTATATATACGGCACATGGTCTGCATTTTTACAAGGGAGCACCTATAAAGAACTGGGTGTATTATCCTATAGAAAGATATTTGGCAAGATATACGGACAGATTGATACTTATAAACGAGGAAGACTATAAAAGAGCATCCAGGTTTCCGGTGCGTGGAAAAGTTGAGCGTACAATGGGAATAGGTATGAATCTTTCAAAATATAAAAAATATGATGAAAATCCAAAAGAAAAAAGTAAGAGAACCATATACGAAAGATTTGGAATTTGCAATAATGACGATATAATTGTTAGCGTAGGAGAGCTTAGCAAGAGAAAAAATCATATATGTATCATAGAAGCAATGGCACTGCTTAAGGACATGAATATATCATATCTTGTATGCGGTACCGGAGCAATGGAACAGCAGCTGAGAAAGAAGGCAGAAGAACTTGGAGTAGAAAAGCAGGTTATTTTTGCCGGTTATGTAAATGATGTACCGGATGTACTCGATGAATGTGATTGCTTTGTATTTCCGTCTTTTCAGGAAGGGCTGCCTGTCGCCGTTATGGAAGCAATGGCAGTGGGACTTCCTGTAATTGCTTCTGATATAAGAGGTGTTAGGGAACTTGTTATACATGCAAAGGGCGGGTACCTTGTAAATGGTCACGATTCAGAGGATTACGCTGTTAAAATAAGAAGGATGTTTACGGAAAAGTATGGAAAGAGTGCTGTTCCAAGAAATGAAAGAAGAAGGCAGATGGGCGGGTTTAATATGGAACACGTCAAAAAATATAGTATAGAAGTTGTAGACAAGCAAATGAGAAAAATATATGCAGATTTATTGGGAGGAGAATAAAGTGATACAGGTACTAATGTCCACATACAACGGAAAGGACTATTTGAGAGAGCAAATAGACAGTATACTGGCACAGAATTGTAAAGAGCAGATGGGTGTAAGCCTGAAACTTTTTATACGAGATGATGGTTCAAAGGACGGAACACAAAAGATTCTTGATGAATATGCAGAAAAATATCCCGATAAAATCAGCTGGTATCAGGGCGAAAACATCGGAGTTATAAAAAGCTTTTTTGAATTGATAGAAAAGTCTGACGAAAAAGTGGAGTATTATGCATTTTCAGACCAGGATGATTATTGGCATAAAGAAAAATTAAGTGCAGGAATAAAACAGATAAAAAATATGACAAATTACGATGTAAAGGAGCCGTTATTGTATTGCTGCAGTCCGTTGCTTGTAGACGAAAATTTAAAAGAAATTGATAATAAGATGACAAGGAAAGAAAAGAGAGCAGGTTTTGAAAATGCTGTAGTGGAAAATATAGTCACAGGATGCACAATAGTAATGAATAAGAAACTGCGTGATATGGCAAAAGCATATCCGCCAAAGTTTACAGTTATGCATGACTGGTGGTTTTATCTTTTAGCAAGCTGTTACGGAAAAGTATATTATGACAAAAATCAATATATCAGTTATAGGCAGCATGGGACAAATACAGTTGGATACAATACAAGCAAAGTAAAAGAATTTAAAGACAGAGTAAAAAGATTCAGAGGAAACAGGCAGAATATAACAAAACAATTGTCTGAGTTTATAAGAATTTATAAGTTATATAAGAAAAAAGAACCGGATAACACATTGTTTTTAAATGATGAGGTAAAAAGAAAAATAAGATTGGCATATGAGCTTGTAAAATACAGCAAGAAAGTAAAATATATTCCTAAAAGGGCATCTATATTGAAAAAAACGGGAATATACAGACAGAGAAAGACAGACAACATAATATTTCAAATAATACTTTTATCGGGAAGTTACTAGTACAGTGAACAATTAAGAGATTTAATTTTTGCGGTGCTAGACGGTGCATTTTTTAAGAAATGAGGATAAGAATGGGGATAGCGGCAAAATTTGGCAAGATTAAAGGATATATAAAAGATTATGGTATAAATTATGCCATAAAAAAGATATATTACAGATTTGAAATTAAATATATAAAAGGAAAAAAATATTGCCCGTTTGAAATATCTGAGGAACAAAGAAAAGCAGAAGAAGCATACAAAAGCACAAAATCTATAAAAATAAGCATTGTAGTACCATTATATAATACACCTATAGAATTTTTGAAAGATATGATTGAATCAGTGAGACGACAGACGTATACTAACTGGGAGTTGTGTCTGGCTGATGCGAGTGAAGATGAATATAAATATGTTGAAGAAACTGTAAAAAAATATGCGGTCAAAGATGTAAGGATTAAATATAAGCATCTTGGGAAAAATCAAGGAATATCAATAAATTCAAATGAAGCGGTAAAAATGGCAGCAGGAGAGTATATGGCATTACTTGACCATGATGACCTGATTCATCCGTCAGCGTTGTATTATGTAGTGAAGGCAATAGAAGAAGAAAATGCGGAATTTGTTTATACCGATGAACTTTCGTTTGACGGGACACCGAACAGAGTACAGAGTATAAACTTTAAACCGGATTTTTCTTGGGAAACATTTAGATATAATAATTTTATATGTCATTTGGCAGCTTTCAAGAGAGAAATGTTTGAAGATGTGGGCGGCTTTAGCAAGGAATGTGAAGGTGCACAGGATTATGATTTGTTTTTTAAATTGTTGGAAAAAACAGATAAAGTGGTACACATTCAGAAAGTCCTTTATTATTGGCGGGTATATCAGGCTTCGTCTGCATCCGGTATAAATGCAAAGCCATACATAATCAATGCAGGAATAAGAGCGGTTGAAAGTCATTTGAAAAGAAAAGAAATTGAATATGACGATATTGTATCCGAGTATGGACATGGACCATTTTATAGAGTAAATTATAAAATAGCGGGCAAAAAAAGAGTCAGGATATATGCACAGGATGAAGCTTTAAAGGATAGTTTGTTAGAAAAAATTATCAAAGATGAAAGATATACAGTAGATGTTGTTGTTATAAAAAATAAGAATTTTATAGAAGAATTAAAAAAAGATGATGAATTGGCATACGACATTATAATTTTGGCAAGAAGCGGTTACAAAATGCATTTCAATGAAAATGACGGTTATAATGGATTTGTTGAAGAACTTATAAGATGTCTTGAAACTAAGGAAAATCAAGTTGTATCAAATACAGTGATAAACGAAAAAGGCAGATACGAAAATGCAGGCTGGAGTTACAATATTGAGTGGAAAGATAATGTAAGACCTCTCTGCAAAAATGTATCGGTAAATGATTCCGGGTATATGAACAGACTTCATTTCAGACAGACAGTATCATTGCTTGATGGAAGTATGCTTGCAATGAATAAGGATATTTTTATCAGATGGTATGATAAAAAAGGTTGTTCAATACACGGTTGTGATGTTTTTTCACGCAAAAGCTGGTTTGAAATTTGTATGGAAAATGAAAAAAAAGGTGGGAATAGCATTATTACACCTTATTATCCTGCTGTTGAAAATAGAAGAATACCAAAAAATGAAAAAAAATATCCGGCTGATATAAAATTTGACGGACATGACAGATATATAAATAGAGGAATGGAAAAATTTGGCAGGGAGTATCTGTTGTGGTAGACAGATAATTGGAGGTTGTATTTTGAGTAACATTAAGGCAAAAATTAAATATCGGCTGTGCTCTAATAGTATGACAAATTCTATGCTTAAAATTTATTTTGGCATAAAAAAAGATGGAATATTGCATGTAAAGGATGTTTTGAAAACTGAAAAATACAACAGAAAATATAGAAAGCCATTTATTGTTGACAGCAATGAAATAAAAAGACAAAGAAAGTCAGCAAATAATTTTAATAAAAGAATATTGATAGGTATTTCCTGCAAAGAAAAAAAAATTGAAAATATATGTGCCAGTATAATTTCAATTGCAAATCAAAGCATTAAGGACGTAAGTGAAGTAGTATGCTTAAATGTATCTGAAAAAATCAAAGCTGATTTAATAAAAATTGCGGATAAAGATTTAGGGGTAAAAATAAAAATTGTAAACCAATACAGTGAGATATGTGATTATTTAGAGGAAGGTTTGTTTTCGTATTATGGAGAAATAAGTGCAGGAG
>NZ_DBLYGC010000031.1:0-28499 GCF_056818865.1 Butyribacter sp. | reverse complement strand
TTGTCAACTTTTCAGCTTAGAATTTGTGCTTTTCACAAATTCATCCCTATTTTCAGTTAAGATTGCAAACAAGCTTAGCGAGTTTCGCAATTACCTATTAAGTATACTATGTGAAAAAAAAGTTGGCAAGAAAAAAGCCGATGAATCATTATGATATAATTCACCGGCTTTTAATATTCTTAAAACTGTCTAATCACTATATACTATCTTGTATTTTTAAGATTATCAACTGCTGCTCTTTCGATTGCAAGACACTTTGTATATTTCTCAATAAATTCATCGAATCCCTTTACATCCTCTGGATCAGGGTCTACGACTTCACCATTCTGGTTTGCAAATACTTCTTTGCTTAAGTAGTCCTGAAGTGACTGTCCGTCTTTTTTATTTACCATATATGATGCAAGGATTGCGATTCCCCATGCTCCACCTTCTCCTGCTGTTTCCATAACTGATACAGGTGTGTTGATGGCTCCTGCAAGAATCTTCTGTCCTACACCCTTTATTGTAAAGTATCCGCCATGACCAAAGATTGAGTCAACTTCAACTTTTTCCTCTTTAAAGAGAATGTCAAGACCTGTCTTTAATGCACCAAGTGCTGTATAGAGCTGTACTCTCATGAAGTTTGCAAGATTAAATTTAGCGTTTGTCTCTCTTACGAGTAATGGGCGTCCCTCTTCAAATCCTGTTACATGCTCGCCTGAGAAATAGTTGTAAGCAACAATTCCGCCACCGTCTTTTTCTGCAAGCAATGCCTGTTTAAATAATTTGTCAAATATCTCTTCCGGTGTTACTTCAAATCCCATGAGCTTTGAATACTCACCGAAAAGGTCAACCCATGCATTTATCTCAGATGTACAGTTGTTACAATGTACCATTGCAACTGCATCTCCTACAGGAGTTGTAACCATATCTATCTGTCTGTATGCTTTCTTAAGTCTCTTCTCAAGAACAATCATTGCAAATACGGATGTTCCTGCTGAAACATTACCTGTTCTTACAGCAATACTGTTTGTTGCAACCATTCCTGTTCCTGCATCACCTTCAGGAGGACATATAGGAGTTCCTGCCTGAAGCTTTCCTGAAACGTCAAGTTTCTTTGCTCCTTCTTCTGTCAGAACGCCTGCATCTTCGCCTGCTGACAAAACTCCCGGAAGGATATTTTTAAGTTTCCAAGAAAATCCTTCAGGTGCAACAAGTTCATCAAACCGACCAAGCATTTTTTCATCATATGTTCCTGTTGTACTGTCAATAGGGAACATTCCTGATGCATCACCTACACCGAGAACTTTTTTGCCTGTAAGCTGCCAGTGAATATATCCGGCAAGAGTTGTGAAGAAATCTACGTCTTTTACATGGCTCTCTTTATTTAAAATTGCCTGATAGAGATGTGCAATACTCCATCTCTGTGGAATATTGAAATCAAATACTTCTGTAAGTTTATCAGAAGCTTCTGATGTTATAGTATTTCTCCACGTTCTGAATGGAACTAAGAGAGTATCATCTTTGTCAAAAGCCATGTAACCGTGCATCATTGCACTGAATCCCATAGCACCGATTTTTGTGATTTCAGCGTCATATTTTTCTTTTACTGTTGCAGCAAGTTTACTGTAGCAGTCCTGAAGTCCTTTCCAAATATCATCAAGGCTGTATGTCCATACACCGTTTTCATATTTGTTTTCCCATTTGTGACCACTTGTCGCAATAAGGTTATTGTTTTCATCTATAAGAACTGCTTTTATCTTTGTAGAACCGAACTCGATACCGAGGGCTGTCTTTCCGCTTTCAATTATATCTTTCATTTATATTTTCCTCCTGATTTCTAACGATAAACAATGTCACCAAGCATAAGATCTCTCTTGAAATCTCTGATATTTGTATCTTTGTTTATAACTACTGCTTCAATTCCCATCATAGCAGCCCAGTCACACATCTGCTCTGCCGTAAGGTCATATGTAAATGCTGTATGATGTGCACCACCGGCAAGAATCCATGCCTCTGCTCCTGTATGAAGGTCAGGTTCCGGTGTCCAGAAGTTTGTAGCTGTCGGAAGTTTTGGCATTGGCTTTTCTGTCTGTTTGCACTCAACATCGTTGATGATAAGTCTGAAACGGTTTCCAAGGTCAATAAGTGATGTTGCAATACCGTGACCATTCTTAGATGTAAATACAAGTCTTGCCGGGTCTTCTCTGTCACCCATAGAAAGCGGCTGGCACTTAATCTGAATTGGTCCCTCTGCGATTGACGGACATATCTCAAGCATATGAGCTTCAAGTATTCCCTCTTTGCCCGGAACAAGATTGTATGTGTAATCCTCAAGCATTGATGTTCCTTTTGCATCTTTCATGCCTGCTGTCATAACTTTCATAAGACGAACCATAGCTGCAACTTTCCAGTCACCCTCTGCTCCAAATCCATAACCTTTTTCCATAAGTCTCTGAATAGCAAGTCCCGGAAGCTGTTTAAGTGCACCAAGGTCACCAAAGTGAGTTACTATTGCCTGATAATTCTTTTCCTTTAAAAATCTTTCAAAACCAATTTCTATCTGAGCCTGTACAGCGACATGCTTTCTAAATTCTGCCGGGTCTCTGCCCTCAAGCAGAATGTCATATTTGTCATAATATTCATCGACAAGTGCATTTGTATCTGACTCTGAAACTGCTGCTACTGCCTCTGCAATCTCATTTACAGGATATGCATCTACTTCCCAGCCAAATTTAAGCTGAGCTTCTACCTTGTCACCTTCAGTAACGGCAACGTTTCTCATGTTGTCAGCAACACGCATAACTCTGATATGGCTGCTCTCAACAACACCTACTGCTGTTCTCATCCATGAGCCTATCTTCTCCTGAACTTTTTCGTCAGACCAGTGTCCTACGACAACCTTGCGCTCAATCTTCATACGTGTAACGATATGACCATACTCTCTGTCACCGTGTGCTGCCTGATTTTCGTTCATGAAATCCATATCTATAGTATCATATGGGATTTCCATATTAAACTGTGTATGTAAATGAAGTAATGGCTTTCTATACTCCTGAAGCCCTAAAATCCATGATTTTGCCGGTGAAAATGTATGCATCCACGTAATAACACCTGCACATTCAGGATCATTGTTAGCTTCATTAAATGTTTTTCTGATAAGTTCATTTGTAATAAGGGTTGGCTTTAACACAACCTCAAAAGGAAGTTTTCCAGAAGCATTTAACGCTTCAACTATCTGCTTTGAATGTGCTGCAACATTTGCAAGACACTCATCTCCATATAAATCCTGTGAACCGGTACAAAACCAAAATTTATAATTTTTTACTTCCATCTTTTTCTCCTTTTCCTCTCGTTATATTTTTTTGTTTTTAATGCAACAACATCTGATGTTTCCGGCTGTTAAGACCGCCCAAAACATCAGATGATATTTTTTCCTAAAATAATTTAGTTTTTTCTTAACACCATACTAATAATACCTTAAATTCAAGATTTAATCAAGTATTGTTACAAATAAAAATATGGTTTTTTTCTCAATTTGGATACCGTTCACACCTGTAGTGGAACCGACAGTGTTTAACATTGTATTCCTATCACTCTTTTCTCTTTTCTTTTACAAGTGCAAATACAGCCTGAAGCACTATAAAGAAGCAAAGCAATGCTGAAATAGCGATACTTGACCATGATGAAAGAAGTTTACCGTTTGTATGTACAAGTGTATCAATAGTACCTTTAATGAGTACACCAAACAATGTTCCGATTACGTTTCCGACACCACCTGTAAGAAGTGTTCCACCGATTACTGATGAAGCTATCGCATCCATTTCCATGAATTTTGCCTGAGCGACGAATCCGCACATACTGTTCAAACAATATAAAATTCCACCGATTGAGCAAAGGAATGAAGATAACATATAAGCTTTCATCTTTGTCTTTTTTACATTCAATCCCATAAGTTTTGCTGATGATTCACTTCCACCAACAGCGTAAAGTGAACGTCCGAACTTTGTAAACTTCAATATTATGAATGTAGCGGCTACTACAATAAGTGCTATAATAACCGGCATTCTGATGAAAGGATTCATCATAACACCATGTTTATTTGTATATCCTCCAAATGGAAGTTCAAGTTTCCAATCAGCCCATTTTACAAATGTTGCATTGTTGATATTTACCATTTCTGTAGTGATAACAGCTATCATACCTCTTGCAAAGAACATTCCTGCCATTGATATGATGAACGGCTGAATACCAAGTACACCAATAAGAAATCCCTGAACCGCACCAAACACAATACCTACAATAAGTACAACTGCTATTGCAACAAACGGACTCCATTTAAGATTTGTCATACCGTATGCCATTATCATACAATCAAGTCCGACAAGTGAACCTACTGAGATATCGATTCCGCCTGTAAGCATTACACATGTCATACCACAGGCTACACATATAAGACCTGCATTTGTAATAAGAAGATTTAAAAATGTTTGAAAATGACCAAATCCCTTATCATCATACACAACACATCCTATACCGTACATAACTATAAAAAGAACTATCGTAATAAGCAATAAAAGATTATTGCCGCCAATTTTTATTTTTTTATTCTTCATTTCGCAACAGCCTCCCCTCCGGTAGCACTAGCCTTGCGTGCTTTTCTGTTTTTAATATAACTCTGAATTGCCGGAGCCTGAATCGCAACAATTATAATAATAACAATAGCTTTGATAACAGGTGCCTGCTCTGTCTTTACACCAAAGGCAAGAAGTGTTGTAGAAAGTGCCTGTATTGTATATGCTCCGATGATAGAACCTGCAAGTGAGAATTTACCGCCTGCAAGGCTGTTTCCTCCAAGTGCTACTGCAAGGATTGCATCCATTTCAAAATTCAAACCTATATTGTTTGAATCAGCCGAATAAATTCTTGATGATGCAACTGTTCCTGCAACACCTGCACCAAGACCACATATTACATAACATATAAAAATTATAAGTGCTGAATTGATACCCATAATTCTCGCTGCTTTTGGATTTATACCAACAGCCTGTATGTACATTCCAAGCGCTGTCTTTTTAAGAAGGATTGTAGCAAGTATTACACATATTATGGCTACAAATATCGGAGTAGGTATCGGGCATTCCCAATTTCCTATATGCCAGAAGTTTCCGAGATATTTGTACTCTTTTACACGCACATAAGTTATCTGGTTGTTGCTTACAACAAGACCTATCGCTCTTGCAGCCGTATAAAGTACAAGCGTCGCAACCATAGGCTGTACTTTAAGTTTTGATACCATAAAACCGTTAAAACATCCACAGATACCGCCTATAAGTATTCCAAACAGTACACCGAATATGATAGGGTGTTTAACTGCTGATGCTGAACTTACTCCATATCCTACAAGTGATGTACAGCAACATGAAGCAACAAGTGCCATAACCGAACCTACAGATATATCTGTTCCTGCTGATACGGCTATCGTGAGAGTCATTCCTATAGCAAGTATGGCTATCTCACTTCCTCTGTTTGCTATATCTATCAGTCTTCCATATAATACACCGTTATTTATTGAAATCTGTAAAAAGCTTGGTGATTTAATTACATTAACAAGAATTACTAATATCAAACATACAGCAGGGAAAAACAATTTACTTCCAGTGCATTTTTTCCAAAACGAGTTCTTCTCCTTACTCATCCTTGTCACCTCCCGCAATAGCTTTCATGATAGAATTCTGCGTCATTTCGTCTTCAATCTCTCCAACCTTGACTCCGTCTCTAAGTACAACCATCCTATCACACGTTCTAAGCATTTCTTCAATCTCAGATGAGATAAATATTACCGCCTTGCCTTCCTTTGCAAGTTTTATTATAAGTTTCTGAATTTCTGTTTTCGTACCTATATCAATACCTCTTGTAGGCTCATCAAGTATAAGGAAATCAGGATTTGTTGCAAGCCATCTTCCAAGAATTACCTTCTGCTGGTTACCACCTGACAACTGGCTTATAGGTACTTCCATGCTAGGCGTCTTAACCTGTATTTCTTTGATATATTTGTCTGCAATCTTTTCCTGCTCTGCCCTCGGCAAAAGTCTGAACATACCTCTTTTTGCCTGAACTGCAAGTATTATATTTTCTCTTATTGAAAGGTCTGCAATTACACCCTCTGCCTTTCTGTCATCAGGAAGAAATCCCATTCCTAGTTTCATGGCATCTATAGGTGAATTTATTTTAACTTCCTTTCCTTTTACCTTGAGCGTACCGCTCTGTGTTTTGTCAGCTCCGTAGATTACTCTGGCAAGTTCGCTTCGTCCTGAACCAAGCAGACCGGTAAGACCAATAACTTCACCTTTATGTATGATAAGGTCAAACGGTTTGATTTTTCCTTTGTGTCCAAGTCCTTTTGCATCTATGATAACCTCATCCTTAACTGAACTTTCTGCCTCTTTTATTGAAGCAAGGTCATCAAAGTTCTTACCCATCATTTTTGCGACAAGTTCTACTCTAGGTAGTTCCGCTACCGGATACTCACCTACAAGCTCACCGTTTCTCAAAACAGTTATCATATCACATACCGCATATACCTGTTCAAGGAAATGTGTAACAAATACAATTCCTACACCCTCTTTTTTCAACCTAAGCATCATCTTAAACAACTTTTCTACTTCACTGTCATCAAGTGAAGAAGTCGGTTCGTCTAATATAAGAACCTTAGAATCCATATCTACCGCTCTCGCAATTGCGACCATCTGCTGCAGTGCAACCGAATAATTTTCAAGAGTTACAGTAACGTCTATGTCTATATCGAGATCATCGACTATCTTTTGTGCCATCTTGTTCATCTTTTTCCACTGGATAAGTCCAAGAGCATTTCTTGGCTCTCTTCCTATGAAAAGATTTTCGGCAACCGTAAGATTCGGACAAAGATTTACCTCCTGATAAACTGTTGCTATTCCTTTCTGCTGTGCCTCCTGTGTCGAATGATTTATGACAGGTCCTTCAATCCCATCAACTCTTATCTCACCGGCTTCAAAATCGTATACACCGGTAAGCACTTTTATAAGTGTTGATTTTCCGGCACCATTTTCACCCATAAGAGCATGTATCTCACCTTTTCTAAGTGTAAAGTCAACACCACTTAATGCTTTTACTCCTGGAAAAGTTTTGTTGATACCACGCATGGTTAAAACTTCATTTTCCTTCATCTGCACCGTCTCCTTTCATGTTTTCTTAAAAACATATGAAAAATCTAATTTTTCGAAAAACACCTTAAAGCTTTCATATATTTTTAACAAAATAAGAGAATCCGGTACAGCATTCAACAGCGTCACCGTTCACTCCCTCTCGGGCAACCCGCCAACAAAATGCTGTACCTTCAAAAATGCTA
The DNA here is from genome assembly GCF_056818865.1 of Butyribacter sp. NCBI lineage: Bacteria > Bacillati > Bacillota > Clostridia > Lachnospirales > Lachnospiraceae > Butyribacter > Butyribacter sp. Next base: position 21,133 of record NZ_DBLYGC010000031.1, on the reverse strand, counting down.
TTCGGATTCTCTGATATTATTATTGCTTAAATTTTCTAAACTTTTTTCATTCATTGACATACTTTTTATTAGTATGCACGCTCCTTAAGAACACTGTCATCTACAACCGTCATCGTGATTTCTTTGTCTTCATCAGTCTTAAATGTTGTAACTGTATCATCGCAAGCGAAGCAAGACTCATCAACATATATCTTCTTGCTTTCAGGCTGGCTGCCATCTTTGAGTTTCTTGATAATGTCCTCAACATATGGTGCTGCAAGAGGATTACACTCAAAGTCTGCATTGATAGATCCGTCCTTAACATCTGTAAGACCTGCATTTGTTGCATCAAATGAGATAATGATAATGTCTCCGTCTTTACCATATGTCTTACCTGCTGCCTTTAATGCATCAATTGCACCAAATGCCTCATTGTCATTCTGGCATACAACTACGTCAATATCTTTGTATGATTTAAGATATGACTCCATAATCTTCTGACCACCGTCCTGAGTGAAATCACCGTCCTGCTCATCGAGAAGATTCCATCCGTTTGACTTAACATACTGATTGAATCCTTTTGTACGTCCAATCTGAGCTGATGAACCGTTTGTTCCTGCGATAGTTACAATATTAACTTTCTTTGTAATCTTCTTTGCATCAAGATATGCTTTAAGCCATGCACCTGCCGCCTGACCTTCTGCTGTGAAGTCTGAACCAACCCAAGCAGTGTAAAGGCTGTCATCAGCTTCTATTTCACGGTCAATAACAAGTACCGGAATACCTGCATCCTTTGCTTCTTTCAATACTGTATCCCATCCTGTTGTAACGATAGGGTCAATGATTATGTAATCAACTTCCTGCTCGATGAAGTTTCTTACTGCCTCAAGCTGGTCTGCTGATTTGTTGTCGCAGTCAACGAACTTAAGATCATAACCGTTTTCTTCAGAAAATGTTGAACGGCATGACTCTGTACTTGCTGTACGCCAATCCGATTCATGTCCAACCTGTGCAAATCCGATTGAAATTTTGTCTCCTGAACTGTCACTTGAACTTGAATCTGTATCTCCCTTTCCTGAACTTGAATCTGATGAACCTCCACAAGCTGTAAGCGAAAATACCATAGCTGCTGTAAGTGTTGCTGCTAAAAATTTCTTCATTCTCATAATTTACTCCTCCTTTATTGATTGTGCTTAAATCAATTTATTTTATACATAATATATTAGTCATTGCGAATACATTTGTCAATCATTTTTGACTTATATTGTATTTTTTTGTGCATTTTTTAGTCTACAAATTTTATAGCAACCATCTTTTTAAAATACATATTAGTTATTTTTCACATATTTATTTATAGAATTTTGGCTATTTTTATATTATCATCTAATTTCAAATTTTATCTCATTATTATTCTGATTATATTTTTATTTAATAATTATATTTATTTGCTGATTTACACATACATTATATGCACATTTATGCAAATCATTTTAATTTTTCATATAAAAACATTTAAATATAATCTTATTTTTTGAATTTATATCTCTCTTTTGTTATATATTTGTATTTTCACGTCGCTACATACAATACAAATAAATTGCAAATCCGTTAAATTTGTAGTACAATATACATAACATAATATATTTGAAAAAAATATAACAAAAAAGGGGGGTACTTATGCCAGCCAAGTATTTAACAATAGCAAATAAACTTCAGGAAGAAATCTTTCAGGGTACATACAATGGCACCGGTTTTCTTCCAACTGAATTAGAAATAGCTTCAAAAAACAACGTGAGCAGACAGACAGCACGCAATGCTCTTGCCGTACTTGTTGCAAACGGTATGATAGAGCGCCGTCAGGGAAGCGGTTCTCGTATCGTGAAACAGAAAAAGAATATCAAAAGCAATAGTATTGCAGTAGTTACTACTTATATAAACGACTACATATTTCCAAATGTTTTAAAAGACATTCAGCACAGCCTAAGTAAAAAAAATTATGCTGTCTATGTATATGCTACACAAAATCGTGTGGACGAAGAACGTAAAATCCTGCAAAATCTTCTGCAGTTAAATATTGACGGTCTTATAATGGAAGGTTCAAAAACCGCTCTTCCGTCACCAAATATAGATTTGTATCAGCAGTTTGAACAGCGGGATATACCGATACTTTTTATTTACGGATGTTACCCTCAGCTCAAAAAGCACACTTCCATAACCGATGATAATTTAGGCGGCGGCTATCAGCTTACAAACTATCTTATAAATAAGGGGCATACTAATATTGCCGGGATTTTTAAAATTGATGACCTTCAGGGACATGGACGATACAACGGATATTTGAAGGCTCTTACAGATGCAAATTTAAGCTTTTCTGACAAAAATATCCTTTGGTTTGACACTGATTCCAGAGAGCATCTCCTAAATGACCATCACATATTTTTTGACAGTTTCTGTGAAACCGTACTCAAAAAATGTACTGCCGTTGTGTGTTACAATGATGAGATAGCCTATTATCTGGTAAAAACACTTCTAAATAAAGGCGTAAATATTCCGGATGATATTGCCGTAGTAAGTTTTGACAACAGCCAGTTAAGCGAGCTGTCTCCTATCAAAATTACATCTCTTGCACACGGGACGAGAAGAATCGGTCAAAAGGCGGCAATGCAGATGCTTAATCTTATAGATAAAAATGAAGTAAATTCAGAAACTGTTTCCTGGACACTCGTAGAAAAGGAATCAAGCTGAAATACAAATTTATAAAATCAAGAAAGTTTTAAACAATGTACAATAGAAATGGAGATTTATGCTTATGAACAGGATAAAAAAAATAATGACCGTTACATTATCTTGTCTCTTTGTTATATCATCAGTTTCAGGCTGCCAAAGTTCAAGCAAAACCGAAAAAGAAAATTCTTCTTCACAGATAGTTTCAGATACAAACTCTCCTGAAACAAAACAGCCTGCTAAGACAAGTGAAAGCGAAACACCAACCAAGCCGATTTATGTTATAAAGAGCTACAATATATACAACGGAAATGAAACTATCGACCACTATTACAACTTTGACTACGAGGACAATAAACTTGTCAAAATCGAAGGTTATGACACTCAGGGACTCGGTATCACATACAAAACAGAAATAAACGACGATAACAATCTTACATCATTTTCAAGTTTTGATTCAAAAGGTGCCAAATCAGAATACTACAAAATGGATTTGTATGATGACGGCACATTAAAATGCGAATACCGATACTCTCCAACTGATGAAGTCCTTTATAAATACGATTATACTTACAATGACAACAAACAGATTGACACAAAAACAGGATATTCAAATGGCACTACACAGTCTGGCAAATCAGGATACACATACGACAAAAAACAAAATATTGTCCAGCAGACAAATTATTCAGTAAAAGGTGATGCAACTTCTTATATAAAATATTTTTACAAAAAAGGAAAGCTTGTAACTGAAAAATATTTTTCAAAGGAGGGCAAAATTTATTATATCAATAAATATAATTATAATAAAAACGGAAAGATTACGACAGTTTATAACTACACAGACAAAAAGTGTAAAAAAATTGCTTCAACCACAAAATATAAATACAATAAAAAAGGTCTGAAAACAGATGAATTCAGATACTCACAAAAAAATAAACTTGATAAACATATAAATATAAAATATCAGAAAATAAAAGTTGTAAGTGAGAAACCTTGGTATCTTGACTGGGTTTACAATAAAATTTCAGAATAGAAACGTGCCCCATAATATACTTACTATACTTACAACTTACAAAAATAAAATGCTGCATATTCATTTTGGAATATACAGCATTTTATTTTATGTGTGTATACAGAAAAATCCACAAATTCAATCTCAATCAGAGAAATTTATTTAAATTCTTTTCCTGTAAGAAGAAGATATGCTTCTTTATACTTATCTACTGTCTTATCTACTACTTCATCAGGAAGCTGATAGTCACTGTCAGGATTCTTCTTTAACCAGTCTCTTACAAACTGCTTATCAAATGAAGGCTGTCCCTGACCGGGCTTGTAACCTTCTACTGGCCAAAATCTTGAACTGTCCGGTGTAAGCATCTCATCTCCGAGAACTACTTTTCCGTTTTCGTCAAGGCCAAACTCAAACTTAGTATCAGCTATGATAATTCCCTTGCTCCATGCATAATCTGCACATTTTTTATAGAGTTCAATAGTACAGTCTTTAATCTGCTTTGCATAATCTGCACCTTTTCCGGGGTGAAGCTTTTCAAGTATTTCAACTGTATCTTCAAATGTAATATGCTCATCATGATCTCCAATGTCAGCCTTTGTAGTCGGTGTATAAATTGGTTCAGGGAGCTTGTCTGACTCTTTAAGTCCTTCCGGAAGTTTGATTCCGCACACTGTACCATTTTCCTTATAGCTCTCCCATCCGCTTCCTGTGATATATCCACGAACAATACACTCTATAGGAAGCATATCAAGTTTTTTACACATCATACTGTTTCCGTCAAACTTTTCATCCTTGAAAAATTCAGGCATATCTTTTACGTCGACTGAAATCATATGATTTGGAACAATGTCCTTTGTAAAATCAAACCAGAACTTTGACATCTGTGTAAGTATGGCACCCTTTTTTGTCACTTTGTTTTTAAGAATAACATCAAATGCTGATATTCTGTCTGTTGCAACAATAATAAGGCTGTCGCCATTGTCATAAACCTCACGTACTTTTCCTTCCTTAATCGGTGAAAATTCCTTCATAGTGTATGTCCTCCATTATTTATGTTTGTTTTTTATCTATTTTAGATTATTACCATCATTTTGTAAAGCGGCAAAAAATTCTTCCAGTATCCTTTCAAGATATAACTGATCATCAATTCCCATAGTCTCCCTTGAAGAATGCATTGCAAGAACAGGCACCCCTATATCGAGCATTCTGATAGGCAGATTTGCCACTGCAATAGCTCCAAGTGTACTTCCTCCCGGAATATCCGAACGGTTTACAAATCTCTGATATCTTATATTGTATTTTTCGCACAAACTCTTAATAATTCCAATTACTACAGGGTCACTCGCGTATCTTTCTGCCGCCGAAGTTTTTATTCCAAATCCATGATTTAAGAGAAGTTTGTTTGTCGGATCATTTTTCTCCGGCACATTAGGATGGATTGCATGTGCAACGTCAACTGAAAGACCTATTCCATTTGCAAATGCACATTCCATTGTCTCGTTGTCATAATCAAAGTTCTTAAAAATCCTCTTAATTATACTTCTTGTGAGTATTGAGCCTGCACCCTGCTTTGTCGCACTTCCGACTTCCTCGCTGTCATACACAACAGCTATATTGATACCATTTACAGGTACACTTTTCTTTATTCCTTTTATACATGCCTGAACCGATGTAAGATTATCAAGTCTTCCTGCCGAAAAAAGTTCTCCTGAAATTCCTAAACTGCACGGTGTCTCAACCGGATATAAAAACATATCATAATCAAGAATATCTTTCTCATCTGCATTTAATTCTCTTGAAATGTATCTATTCAATGTGTCCTTTTTCAATTCATCATCTGTATCATCCGACAATGCCATAACAGGAATCATATCTTTCTGCCTGTTTAGCTCAACTCCCTTATTAACCTCCCGGTTCATATGAATTGCAAGATTCGGAATAATAAACAAAGGCTTTCTTAAATCAATATACCTGATTTCCGGTTCCATAACATCATCGGTCTTTAAGACAACTCTTCCCGCTGCAGAAAGCGGTCTGTCAAGCCATGTATTTAAAATGGCACCACCGTAGACTTCCACATTCATCTTAATGTAACCGTTTGCCTCCATTTGGCATGAAGGTTTTATCTTGAGGCACGGAAAATCCGAATGAGCAGCCGCAAATCTCAAATTTTCACCGAACCACTTCTCACCAATTGCAAAAGCAACAAGTGTAGAGCCATAAACATTTACATAATATCTTCTGCCTCTCTCAATTTTCCATCTGCTGCCAAGCTCAAGCTTTTCAAATCCCACCTCTTCCAATTCATCTATGGCATAAATTATGCTGTGAAAAGGCGATACAGAAGCCTCTATACGTTTTTTAAGTTTCTCTGCCGTCCGTGTTCTCTGTTCAATATCCACCGCTTATCCTTCTCCTGTATTTTATAATTTCACAAATATTTCTGTTTCCTTTTTAAGACTGCCTGCTATCTCCTGGTTTTCATTCATTTCATTTGAAATAGTATCTATATCGGCCGCAAGATCCTGTACACTGTCTGCTGTTCCATTGACACCCTGAGCACCCTCATCAATAGCTTCACTTATCGATTCTATTGCCGTTGCTATCTGCGAAACATTGTTTTTAAGTCTCTCGGTTTTCTTTGTAAACTCACTCATGGCATCTTCAATATATGTAGCGTTGTCACGATATTCGGCACCTGCCTTAACAAAATCAGAAAAATCTTCCATAATGGAATCATTTAAATATTTTATAAGATCCTGCGAGTGCTCCGCAAGACTATGTACCGCCTCTACTATGATTGAATTTATCTCCTGTATATGATTTGCCGTATTTCTGCTGGCATCTGCCAAATCCCCAATCTCATGTGCAACTACCGCAAATCCTCGTCCGACCTCTCCTGCTCTCGCTGCCTCTATAGATGCATTAAGTGCAAGAAGATTTGTCTGCTGTGCAATATTTAAAATATCGCCTGTAAGGTCATTTATCTGGTCTATACTCTTGCTGTCCTCAATTGCTTTATTTAATACCTCAAGAATCTGATCCACTTTCTCTTTTGTGACATCCATATTGGTTCTGGCCATATTTTCCATATTCTCAGCATGCTTTTTCATCTCTACTGAATAACCGTTTATCTCTTCCGATCTGTCTGCAATCACTACTACATCTTTATTTACAGATGATGCATTATCATTTATGTGTGATGCATCACTTCCTATCTGAGTCATGGTAGCTGCAAGTTCTTCTGTCAATGATGACAAATCTGATACGCTGTTGTTTGAACAGTGTACTCTTTCGGAAACTTCTCCTGCAATCCTGTCCATATTGTTTGAACTCTCAGAAACCATTCCAAGTATTCCCTGAAGTCTCTCAATAAATGTGTTTATTCCACCACCAAGAGCCGAAATTTCATCATTTGAATGTATGGTAATCCTCTTAGTCAAATCACCTTTTCTTTCGTCTATATCAGCAATAATCTCATCAATCTCTTTTTTGCTTTTAACAATAGGTGATATAATTCTTATCTGAACCACTACTGCTGCAAATGCAAATGCAATCACACATATTATAATACATACTACACTTGTAGCAAATGCAATCACATAATCCCGGCTCAACTCTTTCTTTGCATCCTGTGATTCTTTTTGTACATTGTTTACCATTCTGTTTATTCCGGCATACATAGCCTCGGATGCTTTTTTAAGTTTGCTGTTTGCAATATTGAATGCGGCTTCATTTTTCGTATCTGCACTAAGCGCAATCATGGTAGCAATAGAATCTTTAAATGCAGCGTAATTTTTTATTATATTATTGTAAACACTTTCCTGCCCCTGTGAATTTTCTCCCAACTCCTGAATTTTTTTATCAAGCTGACTTTTCTTTTTATTTATGGAATTGACATAATCTATCATAGATTTTGAATCTGTCGCTACAATATGAGATAAACCTGCCGAATGAATGTCTTTTGAAACTGCTTCTATACTTGATAATTCTGTTATTTCTAAAAGATATCTGTCAGAAATAACTGTAGCTTTGTCATTTACCTTGCGTATATTCCTCTCTGATGCAACATTTGAAATTACTGCTATTGCTCCTAAAATAACAATCGGTAAATATATCCAAAAACGAATACTTGATTTCATTGTTTTTTTCATAATCTTCATTCCCCCTTACTGTACAACAGAAGCTTTTATCTGAGCCACTGTTTTGTCAAGATATTTCTGAAGGTCACCTTTTACGGAATCGTTTGCAAATGCCGTTCCAAGCTTTGTAGCCGGTGTCCAGAAATTTCCTCCAAGACGTTGCAATTCTGACCATTTTGACTGTTCAAGAATTGCCTGTACTGCCTGTGATTTTTTTACTTCATCAGATTTTCCTGCATTTATGTTTGACGGTCCCTGACCTCTCATTTCAAATCTGAGTTTCTGATTTTCTTCATTTGAAATATAGCGTGCAAACTTATGTGCCCACTCCTTATTTTTTGAATAAGGATTTACGCCAAGCATTTTGTAACCAAAATATGTCGACATCTGAACTTTCTTTCCGTTACAGTTGTATGTAGGAAGTTTAGCCGCTGCATAGTTTTTTCCATACATTTTCTTTATTGCGGCTTCGTCCCATATTCCACTTACACAGGCAATAACTTTTCCTTTTTTTATTCCTCCAAGCCAGTCTGTTGTATTCACAAATCCCTTGTTTTTACCAATTTTTATAAGTGCTTTTGCTACATCTATACCTTTAATTGATTTATTTTTTGAATCCCAGTCACAATAATTGGTAACACCATCTCTGTTCAGCCCCACTTTTAAACCGGTCTGTCCATAAAAAGAATACAGATACCATCCGGATGTCCAATCCATAGCAAATTTCTTGTTGTTTTTTGCGGCAACTGACAAAATTTTTTCAAGACTCTTGACATCATTTGAATTGAGATACTTTTTGTTGTAATAAAGGAAATATCCGTTATCTGCTGTTATAGGATAACCATACATTGTATTATTTACCGTAACCGCATTTGAAGCAGCCTCAAGATTTTCTGCCTTTACCGTCTCGGCATCTTCAATCGGATCTGCCGCACCACCTGCTGCTATCGCACTTATATCACCATCTGTAGTGGTATACACGTCTGCACCTTTCAAAACATCACCGAGAAGATTTGACCGGCACTCTCCCTCAACCATATCCGTATGTTTTATTATAATGTCAGCCTCAGACTTATGTTCACTTATAAAATTTTCTGAAACCGTTTTGATATAATCCCTGTCTTCTTTTCCTGCCCAAATAGTAAGCTCTACCTTTTCAGAAGTCGATTTATTTTTGTTTTCTCCAGAAACAGAACTTTTATTTTCCGTTTTTTTTGTTCCTGCACACCCTGTCATAATGCTTCCTGCCATAATTACCGCAAGTATTCCTGCCAATACTCTCTTCCTCATTATATCTTCCTCCTTAATCCATTGAAGTTTTAAAGTATAAAAGCCAAAACTAATTCCTTATCTGTTTAACAAATTTTTCAATCTTTAATATATCTTTACCAAATCCGTCATCATTTTCAACACCTGACGATACGTCTACCATATCAGGATTTACAGCCGCAACAGCTTTTCGTACGTTGTCCGGATTTAATCCTCCCGCTAAAATAAACAATTTGCCATCACGCTCAATCTGACTAAGTATATCCCAATCAAAAGATCTGCCACTGCCTGGCTCCGCTGCATCAAATACATAACCTGCAATCTTTTCATTAGAACTGTACATTTTAATCTCATCCATATCGTCAACATTAAAAGCCTTTAACACCGGAATCTGTGCCATTTTCAATACTTCTTCTTCTATTTTTCCGTGTATCTGTATATAATCAAACCCTGAATTGCAGATATCAATTATCTGTTCTTTTGCAGGTGATACAACAACCGCTGTTTTTTTTATATTTTTATCTAAATATTTCATAATTTCTTCTGCTTTTTCTATACTGATATTCCTTTTACTTTTTGGAAAAAACAATACAAAACCCGCAAAATCAATTTTGAACCTGTTTAAATATTCAGCTTCTCTCACTTCTGTCAAACCACATACTTTTATCATGGTCGTGTTTAAATCAATCAATTTTCCCACCTCTTCTCCTTTTAATTTCAAATATCCGGTAATCCCTTTATTTTCTTATAATTATAACCTATCTTAAATATAAAATCAATTATACAAAGCCTCTATTTCATATTTATGACTGAACGTTAATATTTATCTGATATTCTTATTTTTTTCAAATCTGACTATTTAGCAGGCATTTAAAATATATTATTATTCTTTTTGTTTGTCGATTCGCATGTTAATCACAAATACATTTTGCAAAAAGAAAAAGCATTGCAGAAAAGAGGAAAAAATGAACAAATCTCTAAAAAAACTTGTTATGGCAGCTCTGTTTGCCGCATTATCTTGCGTAGCAACATATATCATAAAAATCCCTACACCGGGAACCGGCGGTTACATACACCCCGGCGACGCAATTGTTATACTTTCAGGTGTATTCTTAGGTCCTGTATACGGATTGTTTGCAGGTGGAATCGGTTCTGCCCTTTCTGACCTTATCGGCGGATATTTTATCTATGTACCTATAACTTTTGTTATAAAAGGACTTATAGCCTTTGCTTCCGGATTTGTTTTCCAGAAATTTGGAAAAGACCGTGTTTCAAAACAGATTACTGTTGCTTTATGCGGTATAATCGACATAGTTTTAGTTGCGCTCGGATATTTTGTATGTGAAATACCTATCTATACACTCGCAGGAGCAGCTGCAAGCATTCCTGCAAATATTATCCAGGGCGTGAGTGGACTTATAATAGCAAGTATTTTATATCCGTTATTAAGTCCTGCTATCAAACCTATAATAGAAAATGACTGATAACAAATTTATTGTATCATTGAAAATTTATCCTGCGTTATTTAACTGAAAGTCATTGATGCAATATACCGGATTTTTCTACATAGAGTTTTTTCTACATAGAGTTTTATCTACATAAAAATAAACAAACAAAAAACATCATTTATATGTCAAAATTATAAATGATGTTTTTTATTTTTCCTTACAAACGCCACGTATTATTTGATTATATAATTCTTCTGGCTGTACATGCTCTGGAATAATTAACGTTTGATTTTACTATTCCCCATTTCTTACCCATAGCTTCCACAGCTTTGCCATTACCTATATACATAATAACATGACCGATTCTGCTGCCGTGTTTATAAAATACAATGTCTCCCGGCTGTAAATCTTTAATATCAACTTCTTTACCACATGTTGCCTGACTTGCAGAGCTATGTGGAAGGCTGTATCCGAATTTCTTGTAAACGCTCAATATAAATCCTGAACAGTCTGCTCCGTTTGTGAGACTTGTTCCACCCCAGACATAAGGATTTCCTACAAACTGCAATGCATAATTTACTATCTGTGTTCCGAGTTTTTCATCTGATTTTGAGAAAGCAGGTGCCGCATCTGTAGTCCGGCTGTCATCTGCAGCCAAATCTTTAGTCTCTGTCTTTAATGCTTTTGCCGTATCAAATTTGCTGTATGTCTTTGTGTACTCTTTTGCAACATATCCGTTGCATCCGTTTACTTTGACTTTAAGCCACTTTTCTCCTTCTTTTTCAACTTTACATACATCATCATCTTTAAGCTGTGTAATAATTGTTGCTGATAAATTTTTCTTTTTTCTAAGATTGAGTACTTTCACGTCACTCTTAAGTTCCGCATATGTTGTCGCATATTTATCTGCAAGTTTTTCTACTTTTACACCACCCTTTACAAGTGATTTTTTCCAGACATAACCTTTAACTTTTCCGGACTTAACTTTAAGCCATTTTCCGCTTTCTGATTTTCCGACCACTTTTACAGCGTCACCATTCTCCATCTCGGCAAGTTTCTTACCCACTCCTGACGGAGTTTCTCTTATGTTTATGACATTGTCGCTTGAAATCGCAACCGCTGTGTTCTTCCACTTTTTGTCAAGTGCTTTTCTCTTCTTTGCGGCTTTTATTTTTTCAATATTTTGCTTATTCTCCTTAGGAGAAGAAACCGCTGAAGGAGTACTTATGGCTGTACCTGTAGTGGCAATTGCAGATGATGTGGTAACTGCCGCACCTGTAGTAACAGCTGCCTGAGTAGCAACTGCTGCCTGCCGGGTATCTGCTGTTTCTTTTGTCACTGTTGCTTTTTCTTTGTGTACATCTGCTGTTTTCTTTTCATTAAATACTTTTTTCAAATAATTTTCAGAAAGAAGAATGCTGTCAGCACTCTCAGATAACGCTACAGTATCGCTGACATCATCCTTTTGTATAAAATAATTGTCTAAAGCATTTGTGTTTGCTGATGCTTCTGCCCCCGTATAATTCATACCTATTGTGATAAAGCATGCGGCTCCTAAGCCTGCCGCCGTCTTAATCCAATGTGTTCTATTCATTTTAATCCTCATTTCAATTATTATTACAAAACTGTTACAATTCATAAAAAAGTATATCACCATCAATTTTGTATGTCAACAGAACAATTGTGTATTTTTTATAAAACCCAAAACTATTTTTGCATTTTATCAGATTTTTTAAGTCAAAATACACTATTTCATTTTATATTATTTTCCATTTTGGTAAAATATATACAATTTGGCATGAATTAACATTAACTTTTTATATTATATTTCTTACTACATTTGTAGAATTTTGTCATTATTTTAATTTAATATTCTTAAATTCGGCTTATGAGTTTATTTTTTAACTCATTTTTTGCAAAGGAACACCTTATTGCATCTGCCTCAAACTTCCTTATATCCTTTTCATCAAAATTAAATGCATCAGCCAGAATTTTAAGTTCTTTTTTTATATTTGTATTTGAAACCGTCATATTGTCTGTGTTTACCGTAACTGTAATTCCCGCATCCATAAGCTTTCTGATAGGGTACTCACTTATATCTCTATAAATATTTGTATTAAGATTGCTTGTCGGACAAAGTTCAAGTGCTATCCCCTTATCCGAAAGTTTTTTCAACAAATCTTCGCTTTCTACCGAGCGTACACCATGTCCTATTCTGACAGCACCATACTCTACAGCTGTCTCAACACTCGTAAAGCCGGCGGCTTCTCCTGCATGTATCGTAAACGGAATACCTAATTCTGATGCAAGTTCAAAAACATCCTTATAATCGCTTGTTGGAAAAAGCCCCTCCGCTCCTGCAAGGTCTATTGCAGCAACGCCCTTTTTCAAAAATTTCTTTGCGACCGAAACAGTTTCAATATTTTCATCGTGATTGTTTTCTCCACGCATACAGCATAAAATGAGATTTGCGTTAAGTTCTGATTTCCTCATTCCATCAATAACCGCCTTAACAACCTGTTCCTGTGACAATCCCTTACTTGTATGGAACTGCGGAGCAAACCTTATCTCCGCATAGATAACTCCCTGTGTCTTTAATTCTTCCAAAAGATTGTATGAAGCTGTCTCGAGAGCCTCTTTTGTCTGAAGCAGCGTAATAGGGAAATCAAACTTTTCAAGATACTCATTTAAATCTCTGCATCCATCAGAGACCTGAAGTTTCTCCAAAAGTTCACTATCACTGTAACAATTTTTAATTCCCTGAATCTGCATGAGTTCTTTCACCGAATCGACAGACAGTGAGCCATCAAGATGCAGATGTAAATCAACCAAACCTATATTATCAAAATTTATCATATCTTCTCTCTTTCTTTTTCTTATAATGATATTAGTGTCAAAAGGTATTTTTCCTCAAACTAATGCCACAGATTGCTTCATTGCCATGCAATTTTTACATTCCTGCAATCATCATGTTATACCTGCCCCCATTTACTTGTCAAAGATTATAAGAAATTTCACCGTCTTTTATCCTTATAATACGGTCAGCATACTCAGCCATTTGTGCATCATGCGTCACCATCACGATTGTCTGGGCATATATTTCTGACGATTTTCTAAGTAACTCTGCTATGTTCTCTGCGTTTTTTGCATCAAGATTTCCTGTCGGCTCATCTGCAAGTATCACATCCGGTTCTATTGCAAGTGCCCGTGCTATCGACACCCGCTGTTGCTGTCCTCCGGACATCTGCGTAGGAAACTTGTCACAACAATTTAATATATCGAGCGACTCCATCAGATTTTCTATTTTTTCCCTGTTTTCCCGTCTGTCATCGAGATGTATCGGCAGGACTATATTTTCATATGCAGTAAACTCCGGAAAAAGATTGTAATCCTGATATATGTACCCAATCTTTCTTCTCCTTATCCTTACAAGTTCCGATACACTTTTGCCTGTCACAAGTTCACCGTCAATATAAATTTCTCCCTCGTCAGGCACATCCAGTGTCGCAAGACACCTCAAAAGTGTTGATTTTCCCGAACCGCTTTTTCCGATTATCGCACAAAACTCTCCCTGCTCAAAACTGATACTTGTTTTCTTTAATGCCTTAACCTCTATCTCCCCTTTATAAGTTTTTGAAATATTTCTCGCTTCTAAAACTTTTTGCAACATACCTTTTCTCCTTTCCAAGCACATAATGACTTATAACAACGACCGAAAACATTAACGCAAAAAATGCCCCTGTCTTATAAATATCCACCAAGTCAGCCAGTTTGTAGAACACAAAATTTCTTTCGTTAAGTTCAAATATTTTCCTATTAAAAAGATAACTTCTTATATACTCCGCATCGGCATAACTAAAACTTCCTGTTTTCTGACTATACTGCTCTCCATATTCTCTCTGCCATTCCAAAATAAAGCCAATCCCGTAAATAACATATGATATTGGCAGACTTATCAAAAGATACGATGCTTCTCTCAAACCGTTTTTCAATACGGACTTTGTAAATTCTTTTGGCTGTACACCCAGATTTTTTAACAGCTTTCTTTTGGCTTTTTTTCTCTCGTATTTCTCATAAAGAATACATACTAATATAAATATGTAGATTACGGTTATTATCACTGCTAAAGTTCTGTAAGTTAACGTCTCTCTTATCATAACTTTAAAAGCCTTATCTATCTTCTTATAATTGCTCTCGCTTTCATAATTTAAATTTTCGCACTTCCTCTCAAGTATTTTATCCACTGCTGCTGTATCCGATACCCTCGAAAAATCAATCTTTACATTATTATAACCCGCTTTTATCCCATCATGTGCGGCTATTTTTTCTGCAAGTTTATTACTTCCGGCTATCATGTACGGCTTTGTATCTCCAAGTCCCATAAAATCAAAATCTTCAATTGCAAGTATATCACTGACCCTGACCTTAATATCTTTTCCCTTTGTCTGTATAGTCAGCACATCACCTTTCTTTATAGTTTCATCAAATCCTTTTTCGTCCCCATTTTCTGTCTGATTGTGCTTCTGTTCAAACAATATTATCTCATTTCCGTTGTTAAACTCATCATAATCTGTACTTTTTTTGTCTGCTTTGCTGCTGATGATATTCCATATGTCTCTCGCATTTTTATAATAAATTCCCCTATACATTAAGGAATCGTATTCATATGCATACTCCTTCCCTGCCGCAGTCGATGTGTCAATATATTCTGCCCCCTCAGACAAATGATTTTTATAGTAATCAGCCGTACCTTTTTTATTCCACGAAAAAATATGTGAGTCATCCCAAAGACTGTATTCTGCTTTCTTCACCCCTTTAATCTCAGATAAAAACTCAGTAAATTCACTTGAAAAAACATCTTTCATGTAAATCTTTTGCGTCCCCTCACCCGCATATATATAATTTGTTACTTTTCCTTCACTTTCATCCATATGCTTTTTTGCCGGAACTTTCGCTTCTTTTATCTCAAAATTTCTTTCTTTTGTATGTACAGCAAAATCTCTATTTTCAATACAAACAGACTTAAATAATTTAATCTTTGAATTTATCTGTACAGAACATATAAATATGCAGATACAAACTCCTATGCCTGTTATTCTCATGAATAATACAGATAACAAAGAACATATTCTCTGCCTTTTTTCATACTCACAGACATTTAATTTTCTGCTCCTCTCTGCTCTTTTTTTCAAACGCCTGCTTGCATACGCCGAAAGATTCTTCTTTTCCCAAGTGATGCGTCTGCTGCCAAGCATTATCCAAGAAAAAATATATGATATAACGAACACCGCTATAAAACTTGCCGCTATCATAAATAAAGTTTTTCCATTAAAAATAAAGAAGTATTTTATACCGTTTCTTTTTGCCACAGTATAGACAACCGACATAGCTGTAAAATATGATATAAACAAGCTTACAACCGCCACCGGCAGTACATAGTACAGACTTTCACACAATGAAATTTTAAATACCTTTTTTCTGTCCGCACCGATTTCCAAAAGTCTCAGATAAAATTTTTTTCGTTTTGAATAATATACCGTCATGACATATGCCATTACAGCACTTCCAAGTACCATAAGTATATATGTCATATTACGGTACATTGATTTGCTTCCAAAAAATGAGCTTCCATACGCATAATCATTTACCGCATAACCGCATTCATCAAAATCCGAACCATCTGATAACCTGTCAGTTATCCTTTTTTGCACGCTCTCAATAAGATTAGCTGCGAAATCGCATACATCCGCACCTGCATATTTTTTTCTGATGCTACGAAATGCATAGCCTGATTTTGTCATATTCAGACTTACAAATGCACTCTTTGTCACAAATGCATTTGGCAGTTTTTCTCCGCCATTCCACAATGACGCATATTCCCTGATAATTCCGACAATCCTGTATCTCACTCTGTTTAACCTTAATTTTCTATGTTTGAGCGCAAGACTTACCGTATCATCATCAGATGCCACATAAAAACTTATATAATCTCCCATCCCACATTTATTATCAATTGCTTTTAATGCACTTTCCTCCAGCACAATCTCATTATCCTTTTTCGGAAACCTCCCCTCCTTTAACCTTATATGACCATTTTTTATCATCTCATTATCCATAGAACCGATATTTTTTCCCGCCATGAGCAGACTGCTCACAGGATTTACAAATTTTACCATATTAGTATCGTTCTTAGATAAATTTTTTTCTTTGTCAGTCAGACAATAAATCGCACCGCCTGTCCATATCTCACCGCTTTTCTCAAGATACGGACTGTCAATCTTATCCGATACCGGTGTACGAAGCAGCCATTCACCATAATAATCATAATTTGTCTGCATCTGAAATTCATTTGCATTATCCATAAAAAGAAGTGTCGCCGTCAAAAAAAACACCACGATAACAGTCATTGTACGCATAAAAATTCCATCCCGTTTTCGCCGCCTGACTCCCGTTTTTATAAGATTTATATGTATATTTTCTCTTTTTTTACGCACTTTTAAAACCTCACTAAAATTTTTGTTCACTCTTTAGCTCCATATTGTCTTTTAATATCATCTGATGACAAGTATTTATCATTGCTATCTGCTTTTTACCCTTGCACTATCTTATCAGTCAGACATTACAGCAATCTTACACCTTGCGGATTTTCTGTTTCAATTCAGGTTTTGGCAGATTAAATTCTATCTTAAGACCTGTTTTATCACTGCTTGACAAGCGAATATCACTGTAATGAGCCTCTATTACATATCTTGCCAGATTCATTCCTATTCCCGTTGAATAACTATCACTGTCACTGCCTGTATAGTATCGGTCAAATACCTTTGAAATTTCCTCATTACTTATCCCACTTCCGAAATCAGTTAGAGATACCCTCACATCTGTATCAAATTCCCTCACTCTTATCTGTATAGGTTTCTGTGAATTTCCGTGTGCAATACTGTTATCCACAAGATTTGATATTGCCTCAAAAAGCCATTCCTCATCACCCACAATGTAAACTTCACCCATGGAATTTATATCTGCATCAAAATTTTTTCTGCCAAATCTATCAACAATTTTTTCTAAAATTGAAGCCAGATCAACAATATCCTTTCTGAAATGCACTTTTCCCGCTTCCATTCTTGCCAGATTAAGAAGCATCATAATGTGTCTCTTTATTTCTTCACCCGAACTTAAACTGTCTGCTATAAGTTTATCCGCATTTTTTTTGTCCTCCGCCTTCTCATCTTTTTCATAATTATTTTCTAAAAAAGACTCCTCAAAAAGAGAACTTAACATATCAAGATTTAAAAGAATTCTCGCAAGAGGTGTCTTTATCTGATGTGCTATGTTCTCCATAAATTTCTGCATGTCTGTTTCTCGTTTATCTATATAATTTTTAAGATTTATCTGAATGTTTATCAAATCTTCAATATCTTTTTCAAGAAAATAAAATCTTCCTCCGTCAGCTTTTTTAAACTTCTTCTTTTCGCTGAGTGCTAAAGATATTCTTTCAGAAACATTTTTAAGATACATGATAATATTTTTCTTCCAAAAATATATACTTAACGTCGAAAATAATACCAGTAATATAAAAAATGCACAGCTTAACAATTCATATTTCTTTATACCGCTAAAATCCTTATCAAATAAAATATCATATGCCTTATCCGTATACCCAAGTGAATACGCTGCCCTGTCAGCCTGCTTTATTGCTTTCTTTATAACTTTACTACTCCCTGATATATTATTTATGGCAGTATTTGTTTTTAATTTTGTATTCTCTTTTAATTCAAAAGCCTGATTTAATATAATGTCAGCCGCCTCCGGACTTTTGTCATAAACCTCACCCACAATTATTTTAAAATCATTTTTCCTGTCACACTTTTCCCTGTATATCACAAAAATAAATATAAACATCATAAAAAAAACAGCTGATATGTATAAAAATGCATATCTTTTCTTATCCGTATATCCGCTCATATTTCCCCCATTTCCGATATTTGAATTTTCCATCTATAACCAATGCCACGAACCGTTTCTATATATTCCCCCTCCGCAGATTTCCCGATTTTCTTCCGCAGACGGCTCATATGGACGGATAATGTATTATCCTCAACATCCACTCCTACGCTGTCCCATAAATATTCTAAAAGCTGTTCTCTCCTTATAAGCCTGCCATTACTTTGTATCATATATTTAAACAATTCAAGCTCGGTTTTTCTAAGTTCAATTTCTCTCCCGCCTGAAAAAAGCCTTTCCTCCGCAGTCACAAAAGATAACTCCCCGCTTTTTATTATCTTCTTATCCTGCTCACGCATTTTTCTCCTTATGTTTGCTGACACTCTCGCCAGCAGCTCACGTTTTCTGAAAGGCTTTGCTATATAATCGTCAGCCCCAAGATTAAGTCCCTCTATCACATGTTCCTCATCATCAAGTGCTGACAAAAATATTATTGGCGTATTCTTTTTTTCCCGTACTTTGCGGCACAACAAAAAACCGTTTTCCTTTCCAAGCATAATATCAAAAATATATAAATCGATACCGTTTTCTCCATTAAAATCCTTATAAATATAATTTTCGGCAGCATAAAAATCATCCGCCAAAAACACATTGTAATCTGCTTCTTCAAGCAGAGCTTTTATACTTTCACCTAAACTTCTGTCATCTTCAACCAATAAAATTTTGTGTTTCAATTTCTTCTCCTTGTGTGCATTTCTTCAATATAATATATATATACATCTTCTAAATTTATATCGTCAATATCTGCAATTAAACAATGATTTGGCAATTTATCTCCAATAATATTAACTTTTATAACTTCATTGTTTTTGCTAATAATTCTTGTACTGTATTGTATCTTTATTTTATCAAATTCCTCTTCTGAAAGATACATTACTCCTACACGTTTTTTTATTGATGTTTTTAACGCATCAGGTGTTCCAACTTTTACTATTTTTCCTTTATTTATCAATATTATATAATCCGCTATATACTCTATATCACTTACAATATGTGTTGAAATTATTGTAATCCTATTTTTACTATTTTTAGCTATTATATTTCTAAGATTTACTCTTTCTCCCGGATCTAATCCTGCTGATGGTTCATCAAGAACAAGTAATTTAGGGTTACCCAAAATTGATTGTGCAAAAACCGCTCTTTGCTTCATTCCACCTGAATATGTTCTAATTTTTTTGTCTATTACCTTGCTAAGATTAACTTTTTCTACAATCTCATCAATTTCTTTACTTATTCTCCATCTGCTAATGCCTTTAAGCCTTCCAATATAATATAAATACTGTTCTAATGTAAACTCATCATATACCGCCTGTTGCTGAGGCATATATCCAATCATACTTCTATATACTTTTGTCATTTGTTTTATATCAATATTATCAACCAATATTTCTCCATCATATTCCAAAATGTTAGTTGTAAGAATCTTAATAAATGATGACTTGCCTGCACCATTTGGACCTAAAATTCCATATACACCTGTGTTAAACTGCAAATTTAAATTTTCAAAAACCACTTTATTTCCATACATTTTTTTCAAATTATTTATTTTTATATCCATATAAAACTCCACCTTTTTTATTATTATCCAATATCGTATATTAATATTGGAACAATCATAATAATTAATACTATAACTATTGTTCCATTTTTATTTCCAGTTATTTTATAAATGATTCCGGACACTATCCCAGAAACAAAAACATAGAACATTCTAATAGTCAAACAAATCACAATTAACATACCTATTGAAATTTCTTTTGGTATATTTTCCAATTCCGGAATACAATATGCTGATGCATTTATTTCATAAAGAGTAAAGTTTTCCTTAACATTAAAATATTGCAACAAAAAATATATACAGCCACCTATTATGCTTGAAAAAAAAAGTGCAATAAACTTCTGTCTAAATATACTCCTTTTTCCATTACTTGTTATATACAGTATTTTTGTCATATTGTTTTCTATGTCATAACTCCACATTGACACTGATATTATAATAAAGACAATCAAATACATGCACATATAAGGCAAATCAATTTTTTTCTTATTTTTCATTCCTAACATTGTAAGATATCCATCTGCATAAACAAATTTACCATTATCCTTATTTTTTAAATACTCTGAATATTTAACCACGTTCCGTAAAGCTTTTTCGCTTTTTGTTCTTTTCTGTATAATTTCAAAAGCCTCTGGCTCTATTTCTTCATCTCTTAATTGTTTTTTTGCTTTTTCTATCTTCCTTTTTTCATTTTTAATATAATTTAGTTTATTTTTTGTATATTCTCCCTGAATTTTTTCAATAAACTGTTTATAATATATTTTTGTATCACTGGACAAGTCAGGTTTTATATTCGGTATAAACATTTTTGAACACATTATTACGACTATTACAACTAAAATTGCTCTCTTTGTTATAAATACTTTATACATTTCAGCTTTAATCCCATACATTGTTTTTGAATGAAATTTTAAATTAAATTTAATACTATTATTATTTTTTATATATACATTCCTTTTGAATATGTTTTTTATTATTAGAAATTCTACTATAAACA
>NZ_DBLYGC010000030.1:0-32501 GCF_056818865.1 Butyribacter sp. | reverse complement strand
ACTCACACCTGCATAGCAGGTGGTTTTTTTATTTGCTCCATTCCATTTCTCCTCCAAGAGAAACTACATTTCGCAAATTAGGCCTTTAGGCCATACAAAAAATGAGGGCTTATCAAGCAATGACAAGCCCTCTAAAACGCCCTAAATACGGTGTTTTTTAGAATTTACCAGCGTCAGCTGCCTCCTGAACAGAAACAGTGAGTGCCCTATTTAAGCCATTCCTAAGCCAATTGAGTCTTATAGCCGTCTTGTACAAAACATACTACACCAAGCCACACCAAAAGATAGCCACTAATAACGCTACCACTATTCAATGTACTACTATTCTTCAACTGAGCATAGCTTACCATCTCAATATGAAAAAGGCAAGTCTTAATCAAAAGACCTGCCTCACAAAATAAACTCATCTTAAATTAACCTTTATAAACATACCCCGTATACTCCCAAAACATCTTTGGACTTATATAATAATCGTACTGGTTCGAACCTTCCTTCTTAAAAACCGTACCTATTGGTAGAATGCCTGCAATCATACCTTGACGAATAAACTGCTGGTCTTTTCCTATAATCTTTGCTGCCTCTGTAACTGGGATATTCTTCCCATCAAATTCAGACACCTGAAATACTATCTTACTTTCTTCACTCATATTTATAATTCTCCTTAAAAGTATTTCGTTTAAAAACGATACTTAAAATAAAGAGCATCAGAAATAGACTCAAACTTTTACAAAATTCACATACAATTATCAGTACTTAAGCTATTTGTGTTATTTAAAAAGAAAATATTCAGTGATATTGATACCCTATCTAGTTTTAGGAGATACAGATACAAAAATCACCTTTAAATTACAAAAGACCTACAAGGATACCCTAAGTAAGCTGGATAATTGCTACTGGGTTATCGGTATCTTTTTCTGAATCATAATGTCTCCTATAAACCAGCCAAGAAATTCAATGCTGCTTTTTCACCACTCTCTACTGCAATTTCTACTGCTCGTATAGAATTATTCAACTTATCTTTGCTTTCTTGTTTAAGATACTTACACTTAATTAGCATATTTGCTATTTCATTTTGAGTATCAGTACAGATTTTAGGAATATATAAATTATTAACTGTTGGTAAATCAGTATTTTGTCTTACACTTGCTTGTGCAATATTCTTATAAAAATAATATTTTTTTGCCAACTCTTGAATATATAATCCAACAAAATGTGGATTAAACCCTGCATTCTTTTTCAAACGTAATCTTATTGTAAAAGATGCAAATAACCAACCTTCCTGTGTCTCATCTACAACACCGCAGTCTGCAACTGTTCCCATCTGTGAAATAATAATATCACCCTGTTTTGTAAAAAATTTATTCGGTAACGATTCAGTATTAATAATTCTATCTAAATCTTCATTATCCACTTCTGTATTTTTGACATTCATTCCCTTAATGTAAGGAATTCCTGTTCCATCTTCCGTATAAAGACTTGTTGGTACAGTTCCATAATTTATCATTTCACAAATATCACTTGCGAGTACAAAACCATTTTTCTTTACTACATCTTCAAATTCATCATAATATGGCTGATAATACTCTGCATCAAGTCTACCTGTCTTTCCAAATGAATCGCTAAAAGACTTTATGTTATACATCTTATCTTCTGCCTTGAAATCACTCAAACCCAAAATTTCGATTAATTTTTCTTTTGCATTTTCATACATCTCTTTTGACTCACTTACCAACCTATACATTTCTAAAATAAGACCTTTTATTTTATTTTGAAAGTCACTTGAAAATATAGGTACAATAATTTGACTCATATCCTCAAGCAAGTACCCCATTTGGACAGCTCCTCGCTTGAATTTATCAATCTGATTAAATCCATACTTAGTCTTTAAATATACTGCAATGTATTCAGATAGCATATCTGACTTTGGTCGAAGTATTGCTAACTTACAATTACATGTCATTGGATTATCTGTGGATACAAGTGCAACCTCACCAATAGTTCCAACAATGGAGAGTAATACATCTCCTTTTTTTAAATGTGACCTTCTCATATAAGGTAAATTGAAAGTGTCTTTGTCTATACATATTGCGTTAGCATTTTCAATAAAGAAATTGTGGATATCCTGACCTCTATAATAAGGAATTCCCTCATTTTGAAATTTATCACTAATACCCATGTGATTTCCATCTGAAACTGCTACAAAATCCGTTAATGGTTTAGTATTATGTTTTTTCAACTCATTAAGAACCTCAAATGTATATTTTCTATAAAACTCAGCATCAATACGATTTGTACGCTCTAATGCTGATAAAAATATCTCAGTACATTCCAACCCATCCATCAGTTTATCATATCGTGTCTGGTCAAAAGTGGATGGGTCATTTAGAAAAAACTTAGTTTTTCCTTCTTAGCAAATTCAATGAAAGCCTCAGCAATACCATCTTCAGTCAAACCATCATGATTATATAAGTCATGTTTTACAACCAAATGATGGTGTTCATCAAGCATATATGCTCCTTCATCACCTTCAACTACTCTGTATATCTTCTCTCCTGAATTATCCTTACTTGGCTCTTTCATTGTGGCAAAGAAAATTGGATAATCTTCTTTTCTAGGACATAACTTATCATCCCATTTCTGAACGAAAAGAACAGAGGTCTTTGTACCTGTATGTGGTTTGAATACATTTCCATGAAGTCCTACTACTGCAAGAATCCTACATCTTTCTGCAATATAATCACGAATGTATTTATCACTTGCATTATTAAATCTTCCCTGAGGTAAAACAATCGCCATTCTACCCCCATCCTTTAAAAAAGATAAATTACGCTCAATGAATAAAATGTCTCTTCCAACCTTGTTTTGGTATTTACCCTTACTATTTTTACCTAATTCATACTTGGAAATAATCCTACTTTCTTTAATATCACCTGCAAAAGGTGGGTTAGCCATTAAAATATCAAATTTAAAATCTCTATTCTGATTACGTGTTTTTCTTAATGCTCTTAGACCTTTCCAACCATCATGGTAAATATCTTCCCAATCTTCATCTTTTGTGAAGTCATCCCATCTGTCATAGTCAAGAGTATTTAAATGCATTACGTTTGTTCTTCCGTCACCTGCAATTAAATTAAGAGTTCTCGCAACTCTTACAGCCTTTGTATCAAAGTCAATTGCGAAAACGTGTTCACGAACATATTCCTCACACTCTGGTGGCTTCTTCTCAGATGAAAACAGATGACTTTGCTTAATACCAAGTCTGTCTAATATTTGTTTCCATACATGGAACATAGTATCACTGGAAATCCACAACTACCTGCTGCAGTATCAATCATGTACTCATCTTCTTTAGGATTGAGCATCTTTACGCACATATCAATAACATATCTTGGTGTAAAATACTGTCCCTTCTCACCTTTCTGTGATTTACTCATAAGATATTCGAAAGCATCATCCACAACATCAAGATTAGAATTGAATAATTTTACATCCTGCAAGCTGGCAACACAAACTGCTAAATGTGAAGCTGTCAAAGTAATCTTTTCATCCTCATTGAATACCCCAGACCATTTATGCTTTGCCTTGTCAAATAGTACCTGAATATTTGCTTTCAAATCTTCATCTGTATCACCATAATTACGGAACTCAAGTGTTCTTCTCTTATTATTACCACTTTC
This sequence comes from Butyribacter sp., assembly GCF_056818865.1. Classification (NCBI taxonomy): domain Bacteria; kingdom Bacillati; phylum Bacillota; class Clostridia; order Lachnospirales; family Lachnospiraceae; genus Butyribacter; species Butyribacter sp. Next base: position 28,824 of record NZ_DBLYGC010000030.1, on the reverse strand, counting down.
CATTTCATCGAATAACTTTGTGAAGATAAGTTTAAATACCTCTTCAAATACATCTACTCCTGCATTTGCCAAAACTTCATCTTCCATTTCTTCGATAAGTCCCTTAAGGGATTTACGCTCATTTATCAGTTTATCCTTGCGGATTAAGTCATCAATAGTCCATCTCTCAGTAAGAATATCTTTCAGTTTTTGATTTTCTCTTGGGATGTTTGGAATATCTTCAAAGTAATTAGGGTCTTTTCTATGGTAGTATGAAATCTGGTCTCCATTAGTCCATACCCCAATTATTGCTCCAGTTGCATTACAGTAAGACTTAAGCTGTTCCTTACCATCTTTCAACTTAGGCTTTTTTAACTCTACAATTATCTCAGGTGCAGTGACATGGTCTTTATTATAAATTACAATATCAGCTCTCTTTTTCTCTCTACCAAACGTAATTACTGATTCCAGTTCCATACGCTCTACTGGATAACCATACTCTGTCGTTAACTTATAAATATATAACTGTCGAATCAATTCTTCTGGTGTTAACTTTACAAATTTATTTCTTACAAAACAATTTACATATACTACATCATTACCCTTTTTACCCTGTCTAATTTCTATATTCCTCTCAACGCTATCAATAGCTTCTTGAGAAAATTGTGTTAATTTATAATTAGACTCTTTTATAATTGAATTCAAAATTTGATTCATTACTTTATCTCCTAATCTGTGGCATAATCAACTAAATTATATCACAAACCAAGTTTTATCGCATTATGTATTTTCAAAAATAGTACCCCTTTTTACATTATGAAAAAAGAGATAACCCTCAGGCTACCTCTTCTATCGTGTACTTCTTTAATTGTCTTGCATCAACAACTACCTCTTTCTCTCCTCTGCATGAAATATAGCAAAATATATAGTTGAAATACAGTAGCAACTCAATCTCAATTCAAACTCAAGTATGAATATAAAAGTCAACACATATTTATAGTTATTAGTTCCATTAAAAATAAATAATCCTACGAAAAGATGAAGTGGGTCTTGTGGGTCTTTTAGAGTGGGTATTGTAGGGGGATTATAAGTGTCTTATACACAAAAAATGAGGGCTTCTCAAACTGTACTACGACTTAAGAAACCCCCATAAATAGGCACTTTATAGCTTATATATTAAAATTTACCAGCCTCGGCTGCCTCCTGTACGGAAACTGCGACTGCAACCGTCATACCAACCATAGGGTTATTTCCGGCACCGATAAGTCCCATCATTTCAACGTGAGCAGGTACTGAAGAAGAACCAGCGAACTGTGCGTCTGAATGCATTCTTCCTAATGTATCTGTCATACCGTAAGATGCAGGACCTGCAGCCATGTTATCAGGATGAAGTGTACGTCCTGTACCACCGCCTGAAGCTACTGAGAAGTATTTCTTACCCTGCTCAAGACATTCTTTCTTGTATGTACCTGCAACAGGATGCTGGAAACGAGTTGGGTTTGTTGAGTTACCTGTGATAGATACATCAACACCCTCTTTGTGCATGATAGCTACACCTTCACAAACATCGTTTGCACCGTAGCAGTTAACTTTTGCACGAAGTCCGTCTGAGTAAGACTTACGGAATACTTCTTTAACTTCGTTTTTATATGGATCATACTCTGTCTCAACAAATGTAAATCCGTTGATACGAGAGATAATCTGAGCAGCATCTTTTCCAAGACCGTTAAGGATAACACGGAGAGGTTTCTTACGAACCTTGTTTGCCTTCTCAGCGATACCGATAGCACCCTCTGCTGCTGCGAATGACTCATGTCCTGCAAGGAATGCGAAACATTCTGTCTCTTCTTCAAGGAGCATCTTTCCTAAGTTACCATGTCCAAGACCTACTTTACGTGTATCTGCAACTGAACCAGGGATACAGAAAGCCTGTAATCCTTCACCGATTGCTGCTGCTGCATCTGCTGCACGACGGCAGTCTTTCTTGATTGCGATAGCTGCACCAACTATATATGCCCAACAGGCGTTTTCAAAACAGATTGGCTGAATGCCCTTAATCTGGTCATATACATTTAATCCAGCATCTTTAGTAATCTTTTCAGCTTCTTCAATAGAAGCAATACCATAGCTGTTTAAAACGCTATTGATTTTATCAATTCTTCTTTCATATGATTCAAATAATGCCATTGTTCGTTTGCCTCCTTTATATTATTTTGCGATTTCTTCATCTGTTCTTGGGTCAATAAGCTTAACAGCATCGTCAACACGTCCATACTGTCCACAAGCCTTTTCCCAAGCTGTGTTAGGATCATCACCTTTTTTGATGAAGTCTGTCATTTTTCCAAGGCTAACGAATTTGTAGCCGATGATTAAGTCATCTTCGTCTAATGCAATAGCTGTAACATAACCCTCAGCCATCTCTAAGTAACGAGGACCTTTCTTTAATGTACCATACATAGTACCAACCTGTGAACGAAGTCCCTTACCAAGATCTTCAAGACCGGCACCGATAGCAAGTCCATCCTCAGAGAAAGCACTCTGTGAACGACCATAAACAATCTGAAGGAAAAGTTCTCTCATAGCTGTATTGATAGCATCACAAACTAAGTCTGTATTTAATGCTTCCATTACCGTAAGTCCTGGAAGTATCTCAGATGCCATAGCTGCTGAATGTGTCATTCCTGAACATCCGATAGTCTCAACTAAAGCTTCCTGAATAATACCTTCCTTAACATTGAGAGTAAGTTTGCAGGCACCCTGCTGTGGTGCACACCAGCCTACACCGTGTGTAAAGCCGGAAATATCCTTTACTTCTTTTGCCTTAACCCATTTTGCTTCTTCTGGGATTGGTGCACAACCATGGTGTACTCCCTGAGCTACTGGGCACATGTTTTCTACTTCCTGTGAATAAATCATGTTCTTGCTCCTTTCAATAATGCTTATTATCTGCGGAATTATCCGCAGTCCTAAATTATATTTTCGCATAAAATTATTGTGAAGTCTATACCTTTTTGAAAAATTTTGTCAAAAAATTTCAGGTATTGCAAGAAATTATCTATTAAGATACAAAACAGGATACCATATAAGAAAGGTATCCTGCTTCATATGTTTAAAAAACGCTTATATATTTTTGTGTATCGTAAATATTTCCTTTAAATTGTATTGCAACATTATACTCACCATGTTTTACTTTCATAAGAGGCATGCTCATAAAATAATGTTGTGTTCCAAAAACTTCAAGAGGCTGTTCCGTATCAGTAAAATCCTGAATATATGTGTCTTTGTCGTTATACAGATAAATTTTTTCAAGCATATGGTCGAGTGCTCTTATCTGCAGTAATTCTCCATACATACAAAGCTGTGGTTTATCGTCACCGTCTTCTATATCATCCATAAAGCTCAACATATTCTTAAATTGCTCCGAATTTGTATCTTCTCTTACAGGTTCACATAATTCTCCAACTATCATATCATTTGACAAGTCTAATGGTTTAGCCATATCAGCAATATTAAATTCAACTGAATGTGCACTGAAATAATCTAATTTTGATGAAAATTCATTTAGGATTTCTCCTGAATTATAATCAATTTCATAAATTTTCCCGTTGTAATCATCTATTGGAGGTTTAAGATTTGCACACATTGCTAATACTTTTCCGGTTTCAGCATCATATTCTTCATTTGACCTTGTAACACTAAGCGGAATAGGAAGATATTGCTCCTGCATTACTGTCATTTCTTTTTCATCAATGGCAAAAAACATAATATTTGATTTTTTTTCTTTATCAAACCATTTAACCGGCCTTCTGTTTGCCGTATGGTTGTCAAAAAGCATTACGTGAAGTTTACCATCTTTTTCTTTACCATGCACTATCTGAATGGCATGCTGCTGGAAGAACCATTTAATGTCTCCCTTAGGTTTAAGCACTTTGTCCTCAACATCGGTATTCTTATAAAATTTAGGTTTAGTTAAAAGCCATACTATACTTTCATCTTTTAAACTTATTTTTGCAATTGTATGCACATTACGCATTGAAATGATAACAGAATCATCCTCTTTTATATATTCTATTGAGTTAATATGAGCCCAGTCATTTCTGGTAATATATTTTTCTACCAAAAGGTGATTCATATTTATCTCTTTGACTATTTCTCCTGTCATTCTATCTATTTCGACTATCTCGTTTTCCATATATGTGTCGTCAATAGAGCTTGACAGTGCTAAGATATTGCCGTCGGGTTCTTTTTCTATAGCCCAGTGATGAAGTCCTTTCTTATCATAATAAGTACGGTACACTCTTCCCATCATATCCATCTCATGCATAACCACTGTATTTGCATTTCCCCATGCTGGTCTTCTCATATGCTTTTCAGGGAACAAAAATCTTCCGTCTTTAAATAAATATACTCCACAATACTGTGGTATTTTGTTTAGGGCAAAACGGATATTTCCCTTTTTATCAAAAGTATATACTCCACCGTGATAGCCGCCTGATACAAAAATGAAATCCTTTGACAATGGTTGTTTGCTGTTTGTAAGCTTCATGCCATTCCTTATCATTTTACCAAGACCTCTTATAATAATGCGAATCTTTTTTGATGCAATAATATTGTTTTCTTCATTAATTAAATTTATCGTCACTGTATTTATAGTACTCTCATACATTCCCAATATAGGAACTCTGTGATATCTAGTAATATTTTCATCGCACTTAGTAAAATCTTCGCTGCCTCGTTTACCTGCTACAGTATAACGTACTTTACATGGCTTATCTGTTACAAATAATGCAAGTGCCGACATAGGTGCAATTTCATATGGATTTTTTATTACAAGAATATTGTCAAAATCATATTCTCCGCTTTTCAGTATTTCATTTATTGCCAGTTCTCTTTTATATGATAATACTGCAGCATTTTCAATCTTTTTGATATTTGATTTGTAATTGTTTGCTGCTTTTGTATAAAGTATATTATACTTTTTTACCTGGCTGTCAAGCCAACTAGAGTTTGCCACAAGGGCATTCATTGATAATTTTTTAATCGGTGCAAGTAATTTATCTATCGCTTTCATATATTCCATCCTTATTTAGATTGTCAAGTTATAAATCTTAAGAAAATCTTAAAAATTTACATTAGTTCAAAGTTTAAGGTATAATTGTGTCATTTTTTTTGCAAAATTATATTAAAATTGTCGATTTTTGGTTAAAAATGAGCATTTTGTATAATTCATATAGTACAATATTGCTTTTTATATAAATCTTTGTAACATAATTGTATTGAATTTGCAACATTTCCTTTGTTATAATATTATTTACTGGATTTATTATATCCATACAATGCATGGAGGAAATTATAAAATGAAAAATCTTAATGAATTACTTAACAGTTATAAAGTCGCAGAACTCAAAGAAATAGCTAAAAATTCGGGCGTTAAAGGATATTCAAAGTTAAAAAAATCTGAACTTATAGATATAATTATAAACCAGCTTGCTGATGCTGACGTGTCAACACTTGATTTACCGGACGAGATAAAAAACAGCATAAATGACAATGCTGAAACTGTAGCAGCAAATATTGTTTCTGCAGTCAAAAATGATGAAAATGAACATACAGAAAGTAACAGCACTTTAAATGACAGTGATGACGGTGTCATCAAACTTAAGAATCATTTATTTGGGGTTGCACCTCTTATGGCAAATGTAATACCTGATGATATGCCTGCACCATGCTCAAATACTCCTGACAGTTTTATGCAGATAAAAAAGATATATCCTAATGATAAATGTCCATGCGGCAGCGGAAAAAAATATAAAAAATGCTGTGGTAAACCAGCATAAGGTATTAAAACCAAAAGATTTATAGTAAAATGTTCGTAACATAGCGAAAAACAGGGCAAAATGCTGTATGTGCCCTGTTTTTTCACAAAATAAAATCATCAAAATTTATCTTTTTTCTACTATATTGCCCTTATTTTTGTATATACTTCCCTTAGGTATATATCCTCTGACACTTGACAGCGGATATATATTGGTATTGCTGCCTATAATAGTTCCCGGATTTAACACACTGTTGCATCCGACTTCTACATAATTGCCTAAGATAGCTCCCATCTTTCTAAGACCTGTGGCAATCTTGTCACCTTCATATTTGATTACGACATCGGATTTATCTGATTTAACATTTGATGTTATAGAACCTGCACCCATATGTGATTTATAACCAAGTATTGAATCGCCGACATAATTATAATGAGGTACCTGGACATTATTAAAAAGTATTACATTCTTTAATTCTGTCGAATTGCCCACAACACAATTTTCACCTACAATCGCATTGCCTCTTATAAATGCTCCCGGTCTCACCTCAGTATCTTTTCCGATAATACATGGACCGTTAATTGTTGCCGTATGTGCTATATCCGCAGATTTGGCAATCCATATATTGTCTCCTTTTTTATCATAATCTTCTTCAGAAAGTGATTTTCCAAGCCCTATTATAAAGTCCTTTATTTTAGGAAGAACGTCCCATGGAAAATCTATGTCAGTAAAAATATCAGCCGCAATTGTCTCATCAAAATTAAACAGATTTTTATTTTTTAAATTTTCATACATAAAAATGCCTCTTTTCTATATTTATTTGTTTGCCTGTGCCTTTGTTTTATTGCTTTTTATTGTGGTTTTTGAAGTTTTATAGTTAGCTGCTGCTCTGTCAAAATATGGTTTAAAAAGATTTTGATAATTTTTGCTTTTTACATTCTGCACATGGAATGTGATAAATTTGTTTAATTTCATCATGTACTCATCCTCAGTTATTTTTCCATCTGCAACCATAGTAAGACCAAGCTCCCAGCTTGCCGTCAATTCAGGGTTTAAAAGTGCATGAATAGATGCAAATACTACATCATATACCATCTCACCAAGAAGTGTTGGTGTGATTATCTGTGTTTTTTTATTTAATGACAAATACTTTATATTTACAAGTTTGCTGAGAATTTCAGCTCTCGTAGCACTTGTACCGATACCGCTTCCCTTTATCTGTGCACGAAGATCCTCGTCATCGATAAGCTGGCCCGCATTTTCCATTGCTAGTATCATGGAACCCGAATTATAGCGTTTTGGTGGAGACGTTTCTCCTTCTTTTATTTCCGCAGAAAACAAATCTATCTCCATTCCCTTTTTTAACTGCTTCAATTTTTCAATTGTATTTTCATCAATTTTATTGTCAGTGGTTTGTGCATCCTCCGACTCATTATCGTCAGCCTGCCTGTCACTTAATTTTTGTTTTGCAAAAGAAGCCGAGGCTATGGCAAGATACCCCTCTTTTGATAAAATTTTAAAACTTGAAAAAAACTGTTCATTTAATCTTTCGGCTGCTATCGTTATTTTAAGATACTCTGCCGATGGATAAAAGATACACAGAAATCTTCTTACAATGACTTCATATACTCTGGCTGCCGTCTGGTTTACGCTGTTTAATGCGTTAAATCCCTGACCTGTCGGTATAATTGCATAGTGGTCTGTAATCTGTTTATCATTCACATATTTTGTTTTTTCAATTCCTTTGTAACTTTGGCTTTCAAGTATACCGGAAGCTATATCTCTCACAATTGAATAATTTCTAAGACCACCTATGTTCTTAGAGATTTCCTTTGCAACTGCTGTAGATAATACTCTCGCATCGGTTCTTGGATATGTAACAAGTTTCTTTTCATAAAGTTCCTGGACTATTTTCAATGTTTCATCAGGACTTATTTTAAAAAGCTTGGAACAGGTATTTTGTAATTCTGCCAGATTGAATAATAACGGCGGATTTTTCTTTTCCTTTTTCTTTTCAGCCTTACACACAACTGCCTTGACAGAAGGCGGAATTATTTTTAATTCCTCAATTAACTTTGCAGCATCCTCTTTATTATTAAAGCCATTTTCTTTATATAAAAGATGTGACTCAAAATATTTTGAACCTTTTACTGCACGCCACTCGCCATCAAAGTTCTGACCTTCATATCCAAATTTTCCAATAACACGATAAAACGGAGTTTTTACAAAGTCCCTTATCTCACGCTCCCGCTTAACGACCATTCCGAGTACACAGGTCATAACCCTTCCTACAGATACGGCTGACCATTTACCGTTATTAAGATAATCCATTATTGTTCTGCCGTACTTTAATGAAAGTACCCTTGAAAAATTTATTCCCATAAGGTAATCACTCTTTGCTCTAAGATATGCCGCCGAAGAAAGATTGTCATATTCTGATAAAAGTTTTGCTTCTTTTATCCCTCGTTTTATTTCTTCTTCTGTCTGCGAATCTATCCAGACACGTCTTTTTTCTTTTTCTGAAGATACCTCTGCCATATCATCAACGAGCCTGTATATATATTCACCCTCACGTCCCGAATCGGTGCAGACATAGATACATGATACATCCTCTCTGTTTAAAAGACCTTTTACTGTGTTAAACTGCTTTGAGACTCCCGGAATAATTTCATAAAGAAAATGCTCCGGAATAAACGGAAGTGTCTGAAAACTCCATTTTTTAAGTGCTGGATCATATACTTCCGGATAACTCATTGTGACAAGGTGCCCTACGCACCATGTTACAACGTAATCATCAGATTCCAAATAGCCCTTAGATGCATTTCCGCCGACATTAAGTACCTTGGCAAATTCCTTGGCAACACTTGGTTTTTCGGCTATAAATAGACTTTTACTCATTATAATTTATCCTTGATTTTATTTGTCACTGTATCAATTATTCGTTGCATAAGGCTTTCTGTCAGCCAAAAAAGCTGTATAACTCTTATGGCTGAATATTGCAAATACTATTGCAACACCGGCAAGACAAACATATTTAACAATTTTTGTTACGTTTACATCTACATTTACTCTTGTTCCTTTTTCCATAATTAACCTCATTTCTAAACAATATACCTGTTATTTTGATGTTTTAAAATCCCCCCTGCTTACAGTCATTTCATACCCCACAGATTCTATCCTGCGTCTGAGACATCCCGCACACTGTGCAGATTCCTCTCCTGTACATATCTTGTTATCATAGAGCTGATATTTTTTTCTGACCGAAACCGGTGACAAATTTGGCATAACTACATTTGCTCCAGCCCTAAGACCTAGTTCCCTGCCGTTTGGCGCAATTGTTCCAAGAGCTGTCGTTGACGGTAGCAAGACATTCGGAAACATAACTCTTAATATACCGAGAAGAAATAATGTCTGTTCAAGTGTACCGTTTTCCATGTCCGCAAACGGAGTATCCTGCTGTGATATATAAGGACCTATTCCTATCATATGCGGGTTGAGTTCTTTTAAAAATAAAAGGTCGTTTACCAGATTTTTGGTTGTCTGATACGGAGAACCCACCATAAATCCGGCACCTACCTGATAACCTATATCCTTTAAATTAAAAAGACATCTTTTCCTGTTCTCAAGCGAAAGGTTTTCGGGATGAAGTTTTCTGTAATGTTCATTTGTAGCTGTTTCATGTCTTAAAAGATATCTGTCGGCACCTGCATCAAACCAATATTTATATGTGTCGTAATCTCTCTCACCAACAGATAATGTGACTGCACAATCATCATGTCTATTCTTTATGTTTCTTACAATCTCAGCTATTTTTTCCGTCGTAAAAGACATGTCCTCGCCACCTTGAAGCACAAAAGTTCTGAATCCAAGTTCATAACCCTCGTCGGCACATTGGAGTATCTCTTCTTCTGTCAATCTGTAGCGTGATACGTTCTTATTACTTGTTCTTATACCACAATAATAGCAGTCATTGCGACAGTAATTGCTAAATTCTATAAGACCTCTTATATAAACATCCTTTCCATAATATTTTTTCCTCAAATTTCTTGCCAATTTAAAGAGATATTCAGAATCTTCGTCATCATGCTGTGAAAGTAATTCATCAAATTCTTTAGCAGATAATATACTGTTTTTATATAATTTATCAATTAATTCTTTTTGAATCATATTTAATATCCTAATTCCTCACCTACAAGTATTACTTTTATTCTTCCTGGAACAGCAGATCTTCTTGTAATAACCGTCTGACAACAAATACAATCATCCGACTGGCAGTCAGCACATCTTCCAATCTTTGAACACGGAGTATTCTTTGCAAGTCTTACAGCATTCGGAGGTGCTGCAATATTTCTTACTCTTGAAACAGCTTCATCCACATTCCTTACCACTTTATTCATTCCGACAATCAGAATAATATTCTCAGGCCCATGACAAAGACAGGCAACCCTGTTTCCTGCTCCATCTATATTAACAAGTTCACCATCCATTGTAACAGCATTTGAACTCATAAAATAGTAGTCGGATGTGACTATCTTTCCATAAAGCTCTCTTTTTTCTTCAGGTGTTTTAGCTTCAGCTCTGTCATAAATAATATAATCATCAGATTCTTTTAGATCGTCTAAAAGACCAATCTCAGAAAGTGTCTGAGAACCTCCCCATGATATAGTACAGTCCGGTGTCAAAAATCTTTTGGCTTTTGCATTTGCCTCTTCTCTGTCTATACAATAGTAACCTTCAATTCCTCTCGCATTAAATTTATTTATAATTGTTTCAGCAAGATTCTGATAATTTTCCTGTTTTGGAGTAAGTTCTGTCATTTCTAAATCATCCATGTCTTATCCTCCCCATATCTGTGTCTGTGTATGCTTTTTTGTAAATAATGGGGCATTCGGCATTATATTTTACCGAATCCCCCATGTAACTTATAAGTCATAAACTTTCTGCAACGTACATTCTATTACTCATAAAGTGGATATTTATCTGTAAGGCTCTTTACAATTGCAGCTGCTTTTTCAGTATTAGCCTCATGGTCATCAATAATAAGCGCTATAGCTTCAGCAACTTTATCCATATCGTCTGTGTTAAAACCTCTTGTTGATACTGCAGCAGTTCCAAGACGGACACCACTTGTCACAAAAGGTGACTGAGGATCATCCGGAATTGTATTTTTATTACATGTAATATGTGCTGCATCAAGCCATTTTTCAACTTCTTTTCCTGTAAGTCCCTTGTCTGCAAGATCTACGAGCATAAGATGATTATCTGTACCGCCTGATACAATCTTTATTCCACGTTTGATAAGTCCGTTGGCAAGTGCCTGGGCATTATCAATAATGTTTTTACCGTATTCCTTAAATGCAGGATCGAGAGCCTCTTTAAAACATACTGCTTTTGCCGCAATAACATGCATAAGCGGACCACCCTGAATTCCAGGGAATAAAGCTTTGTTAAGTTTATGCTCTTCTGCAAATTCTTTGCTTGAAAGAATCATGCCACCACGAGGTCCGCGAAGGGTCTTATGTGTAGTAGTTGTTGTAACATGAGCATATGGAATTGGACTTTCATGATATCCTGCAGCAACAAGTCCTGCGATATGTGCCATGTCAACCATAAGATATGCGCCTACTTCATCAGCAATTTCTCTAAATCTCTTAAAATCAATTTTTCTTGCATATGCACTTGCACCTGCAACAATAAGTTTAGGTTTACATTCTTTTGCAATACGCTCAACTTCATCATAATCTATATATCCGTCGCTGTTTACTCCGTATGGGACACAATTAAAGTATTTACCAGAAAAGTTTACAGGACTTCCATGTGTAAGGTGTCCGCCATGGTCGAGATTCATTCCCATAAATGTATCTCCAGGCTGCATAAGTGCAAAAAATACTGTCATATTTGCCTGAGCACCTGAATGAGGCTGAACATTTGCATAAGTACAGCCGAAAAGTTTCATCGCTCTGTCTCTTGCAAGATCTTCAACGACGTCTACATGCTCACATCCACCATAATATCTTTTTCCCGGATATCCTTCCGCATACTTATTTGTAAGTGTGCTTCCCATCGCTGCCATAACAGCTTTACTTACAAGGTTTTCTGATGCAATAAGCTCAATGTTGTCTCTCTGTCTCTGGGTCTCATCCGCCATAGCTTTTGCCAGGTCCGGATCATAATTCTGAACTTCACTAAATGAATACATTCAAATGTCCTCCTTGTTTTTAATTTATTATTTAAAATTTATGCCTCGTCTATTGCTTTTCCAATATCGTGACGCATATATTTGTTGTCAAAATCAATCCATTCTGTAGCTTTGTATGCGTTTACTCTAGCTTCTTTAAGTGTTTTTCCTTTTGCAGTTATTCCAATAACACGACCACCGTTTGTAACGATACCCTCGTCTGTTTTCTTCGTGCCTGCATGGAATGCATAGTAACCTTCTTTATCTTTTCCTTCAAAGTTTTCAAGACCTTTGATGAGTTTTCCTTTTTCATAGTGCTCCGGATATCCGTCAGATGCAAGAACAACACATACCGCAGCATTGTCTTCAAATGAAAGGTCTATCTGGTCAAGTCTGCCGTCTATACAAGCATCTATAACATCAATTATATCATTCTCCATGCGTGGAAGAACTACCTGTGCCTCAGGGTCACCAAATCTTGCATTATATTCAAGAACTTTTGGACCATCATCGGTAAGCATAAGACCTACAAATAAAATACCTGTAAAATCTCTGCCCTCAGCTTTCATAGCATCCATTGTAGGCTGATAAATATATTTTTCACAGAACTCTTTTACCTCATCAGTATAGAACGGACTTGGAGAAAATGTTCCCATACCTCCAGTATTTAAGCCCTGGTCACCATCTTTTGCACGTTTGTGATCCTGGGCACTTGTCATAGGTTTAATATGAGTTCCGTCACAGAAACAAAGAACAGATGCCTCGCGTCCGGTCATAAAATCTTCAATAACAATTGTATTTCCGGCATCACCAAACTGTTTATCAAGCATAAGTGTTGTAACACCCGCTTCAGCCTCTTCAAGTGTATTGCAGATAAGCACACCCTTTCCGAGAGCAAGCCCATCTGCTTTTAAAACAATCGGAAAGCTTGCACTCTCAAGATATAAAAGTGCTTCTTCCGGTGAATTAAATGTCTCATAATGACATGTAGGAATATTGTATTTCTTCATAAGATCCTTTGAAAAACTTTTGGACCCTTCGATAATGGCTGCATTTTTGCGAGGTCCGAATACGCGAAGTCCTCTTTCTTCAAAAACATCTACAATTCCACCTACTAACGGATCATCCATTCCGATAATTGTAAGGTCGATTTCACTGTCTATGGCAAAATCTGCAAGTTTGTCAAATTCCATTGCTGAGATGTCAACGCACTCAGCAATCTGCGAGATACCACCGTTGCCGGGTGCACAATAAATCTTGTCAACCTTTTTGCTCTGCGATACACTCCATGCTATAGCATGTTCACGTCCACCGCTACCTACTATAAGAACTTTCATATTAATCCTCCATTCTTCCCCTCTACTCTTCAACATGTGCAATGCCGTCAATTACTTTAACTTTTCCGGCACCAATCAAATCAATAGCTTCAGGTAAAATATTCCATTCTGCTTCTTCCATAACACGCTTCTGTAAAATTTCAGGTGTGTCATTCTCATGCACCTTTACAGCTTTCTGTAAGATGATAGGACCATGGTCGGCCTCTTCATCAACAAAATGAACTGTAGCGCCTGTCACCTTGTTTCCGGTAGCGAGTACGCTCTCATGTACTTTAAGCCCGTAATATCCCATTCCGCAATGTGCTGGAATAAGTGACGGATGTATATTTATAATTCTGTTTCTGTACTCATGTATCATCTTGACAGGTACAATTACAAGATAACCTGCAAGGACGACAAGATCAATATCATGTTTTTTCAATGTTTCAACCATAGCATTTGCAAAATCATCCCTGTTTTCAAATCCTTTAGGACTGATACATACAGCATCTATACCGGCTTTTTTTGCACGCTCTAAAGCATACGCATCGGGCTTATTACTGATTACTATTGAAATTTCGGTATTTCTGATAGTGCCATCATTTACCTTGTCTATGATAGCTTGAAGATTTGTTCCACCACCTGAAACACATATAGCAATCTTTTGTTTCTGTCCGCTCATGTACGAAACCTCCTCATAAAGCATTAAGCGGATATAACCTTATCCGCTTTTAGTATCTTTTATCTGGCTAATTATTAAACTAATGTAACACCCTTTTCACCTTTGATGATTTCACCAACGATAAATGCTTTCTGACCTGATTTGTTTACAAGCTCAACAGTCTTATCTGCATCTGCCGCATCAACCGCAAGCATCATGCCAATACCCATATTGTATGTATTGTACATCATTTCTTTGGCAATATCGCCATCTTTTGCAAGCATATCAAAAATAGGAGGAATCTCGTAACTGTCTGCCTTAATCTTAGCTCGAACTCCCTCGTGAAGCATACGAGGAATATTCTCATAGAATCCACCACCTGTAATATGACTGCATCCTTTTATAGTAACGCCGCCCTCTTTTACAGAACGAAGTGCTTTTACATAGATAATAGTCGGTGTAAGTAAAGTCTCACCAAGAGTTTTTCCACCAAGTGATTCATAACTTACATTAAGATTTTCTTTCTTCATAGGAAATACTTTTCTGACAAGAGAATATCCGTTGCTGTGAATACCTGAAGATGCTATACCCACAAGGACATCACCCTCTTTGATAGTCTTGCCTGTAATCATATTCTTGCGGTCAACAACACCTACTGCAAATCCGGCAAGATCATACTCATCTACAGGATAAAATCCTGGCATCTCAGCTGTTTCGCCACCGATAAGTGCAGCATTTGACTGTCTGCATCCCTCTGCAACACCGCTTACGATAGACGCAATCTTCTCAGGTTCGTTTTTTCCACATGCTATGTAGTCTAAGAAAAATAATGGTTCACCACCTGCACATGCAATGTCATTTACACACATTGCAACACAATCAATACCAACTGAATCGTGTTTATCCATCTCAAAAGCTACCTTGAGTTTTGTACCAACACCATCTGTTCCTGATACCAGTGTAGGCTGCTCCATGTTTTTAAATGCCTCCATAGAAAATGCACCAGAAAAACCACCTATATCTGTAAGTACCTCATCTCTCATAGTACTTGCAATGTGTTTTTTCATCAGTTCAACAGCTTTGTAGCCAGCTTCGATGTCAACTCCAGCGTTCTTGTAATCCATTATTGCCTCCATTCTGCCATTACGGCACTCTTATTATCATGTGTTTTGTAACATTCTTGTGTATATTTTTTACAAAATCACTATAAACAGTATAAATTTTATCACAAATGTTTTAATTTGTCATTGAAAATTTATTGTAAAATTCAAAAACTTGTTTTTATGCCTAAAAAAATGTATAATTTGATTTGTCTTATCTAAAAAAATAAGACACAAATTACTATATGCACAAAAAATATGGGCAGAAATGAGGAACTGATGAATTTTAAAGATTATATTAGAACACATAACATTCTGGCAGATGGTTCATTTGGAACATATTATGCAGAAAAATACCATACAAGTGAGGCCCCTGAATATGCAAATATCTATCACAAAGACAGAGTTACAAAAATACACTCTTCTTATCTTGAAGCAGGTGCAAAACTTATACGAACAAATACTTTTGCAGCAAACACCATGTCTATGCAGAAAGATTTCTCTTTTGTCAGAGAGAACATACAAGAAGCTGTTTCTCTTGCAAGAATAGCAATTAAACTTGCCGGATGCAAAGATGCATTTATAGTAGGTGATATAGGACCTATCTCAACTGCGTCAGGTTTCTCAAGTGAAACAATTGAAAATGAATTTTATGACATAGCAAAAACATTTGCCGACGAGGGAATAGAAATAATACAGTTTGAAACTTTTATGAGCATGGAAATACTGTCTAATGTAATACCAAAAATCAAAAAAGAACTTGGTCTTTATATTATGGTATCATTTTCGGTAAATCAGCTTGGATACAGTGCTTCCGGACTCAGCGCAAAAAATCTCATAAGAGAAGCTTGTGAGGTCGAAGGTGTAGATGCCGTTGGTTTAAATTGCGGAATAGGCCCTTATCATATGTATAATATCCTCGAAAAAATCGAGATTCCGGCAGATAAAACACTTATTGCTATGCCTAATGCCGGATATCCTGTTCTTACAAGAAACCGGATGGAATTTAACAGTCGTCCTGAATATTTTGCCGAAAAAACCAGAGAACTGCTCTCTCTCGGTGCGGATATAATCGGTGGCTGCTGTGGAACATCACCGGAATTTATATCTTGTTTATCTGAAATAACCGGTATGGATATAAAATCTGAAAAACACATAGAAAAATCTATTGCCGCCACGGCTAAAAATCCTGTAAATTGCGGATTTTTATACGATGAAACAGGCAGAAAGAAAGAAAAAAAATTTATTGCCGTTGAACTAATTCCACCATTTAATACAGACGATGAAAAACTTCTCGAATCAGCTCATTATCTCAAAAATGCAGGCGTAGATGTTTTGACATTCCCGGATTCACCATCCGGAAGAACAAGAGTTGACTCCGTATTAATGGCTGCAAAAGTTTACAGAGAAACAGGTATTGAAGTAATGCCGCATGTATGCTGTCGTGACAAAAATGCATTCGCAATGAGAGCAATGTTTATGGGTGCAAAAATAAATGATATAAAAAATTTCCTTATCATCACAGGTGACCCGGTACCCGCATCAGCAAGAAATCTTGTTAAATCGGTATTTAATTTCAGCTCGGTGGGACTTATGAAGATTGCTCAGGAAATGAACAAAGAAGTATTTAATGACAATCCTTTGAATTACGGTGGAGCAATAAACCAAAACCTTATAAATCTTGATTCAGTGATAAATACCACTAAAAGAAAAATGGAAGCAGGAGCAAACTTTTTTCTTACGCAGCCTGTCTTTTCCAAGGAAGAAGCCAAACGGCTAAGAAAAATAAAGGAAGAAACCGGCGCATGCATCTTCGCCGGAATAATGCCGCTTATAAGCCGCAGAAATGCTCTTTTCATGAAAAATGAGATTGCAGGGATAAATGTTACTGATGAAATTGTTGAGCGTTATCCTGAAAACGGTTCAAAAGAAGAAGGCGAAAAAGTTGCCGTTGAACTTGCAAAAGAAATCATATCTTATATTGATGATTTTGCAGACGGTTATTATTTCAGCTTTCCATTTAACAGGGTTTATCTCTTAAATAGAATTTTGGGGTAACCTATTTACTTGACGAAAAAACGGATATAGTATTTCCGACTCAGAAACGGCTCTCGCCTCGGAGAACATCGTAGCAGTACATAAAGGTGTCAAATACACACCTTAAGTACTGACGATGTTCTAACGTTATTCGCTGAAAATACTATATCTGTTTTTTCTGTGTAATGATAGTTGTTAGTTTATAATTATAAGTCTGTGGTTATTATTTTGACGGTCAGTCTATAGTTGTTGCTATGATATTTTTTCTGATAATTTTTTTATACAAACAATATTCTGTATTAGCAGTCATAGTTTTATGATTGTTTTATATTGATGTTTATTACTTATAGTTATCAGTTTTAGCCATTTTTTTCTTATCAAATATACAATTTGTAGTTTTCGTTTTTAACTAAGGCTGTCTAAGAATTTTTTCATGGTTTCATGGTTTACTCCGCCTGAATATATATATTCAACATCGTTATATACAAATACTGCAATTGTTACTTTTATCTGTGTGTTGTCGTATCCCCAGCCGGTCGGACCATCTGTTTTGTCATCAAATAATACAGCTTTTATTTTAAGATTTTTTATATTGTAGACTTCTGCATTATGCTTTTTTCCTGATTTGCCTGTAAGGTCTATCTGTGTATTTTTTGACGCAAAACTTAATTCTTCGCCTGTATATTTATCTGTTGAATTTTCTGTATCATTTCTTATTGAAATCTGCATCATTATCGGTGATTTATACAGTTCTGTTGTCTTATAGTTTAATAAATCTGTTTCACCGCTGACAGTTCCTTTATTTACAGATATATTTTTTAAGTCTCCTACAGAATACATATCATCAGATATAAGTGCTCCGATAAGATTACCATATTCGTCTTTTTCTGCAGTGTATTGAATACAGCCATCATATTTATATCTGTTTTCTGACTCTAAAAGTTTGATGCCTATCCTGTCTCCTATTTCTTTTACCGAGTTAAATCTACAGTCCGTTTTTGGTGCATTTTTTGAAAAAGAAATATTTTTAGTTGTCATTTCTATATTTTCTGAACTGCCGTTGTCATTTTCTATTTCAAAACTGTAAGAAAAATAATTAAATACTTTATTCATCAAATTTTTGTATTTATCGTACATTATTTCAAATTCATGAGCACTCATTTTTGACTTCATATAATGCCTCCTTTCACTATATATACAAGTGAAAATGAAAAAAGGTCAATTTTTTATTTTATTTTTTCAATCAGAGAATAAAGTGTTTTTATTATGTCATAATATCTGCTTTCATTCATGTTAAATTTCCCATTATGTATAGGATAATTTGTTTCTTTTTCGATTTCTGCCGTAAATACAATAAAAAGTCCTTTTGCATAATCAAAATAATACGCTGCACTGTCACCGGATAAAAAGTGTTTGTCTACTAACCGGCAGTTTTTATCCCAAATTTTACTGCCACATTCCAGCACGGTGTCTACAAGATATTTATCATTTATTATAGGTGGTATCGGCTCTTTTGTTATATCCATTTCTATTTTTACATTATATTTTTCTTCAATCTGTGATGCAATGTCAAAGATAATATTGTATAATTTGTGATAATCTTCGGGTTTTGCCGCTCTGAGTGTTCCCTCCATATAAACATCTGATGCGATAACATTTTTGGCTGAACCGCCGTTTATCGTTCCTATCCCCGTTATAAATGGCAGGTCTGATGTGTATGTGCTGTTTAGTTCGTTTAATTTTAATATAAATTCACTTGATGCCACAATCGCATCAGTGCCTTTGTCTGAGTTACACCAATGTGCAGATTTACCTTTTATAGTTACTTCCATTTTCCCTATTGCTGCTGATGCTGAGCCATATTGCACTTCCATTCCATATGGGGCATCATTTACAAAATGAAACATTATAAAGTAATCTACATCAGGCGATTTCATAACACCACCGTTAAGCATTATATCTGTTCCCTCTCCATTTTCTTCTGCGGGCTGAAAAATGAATTTTATTGTATTCTTTAATTCGGATTTATTTTCATTGCATATTTTTGCAAGTACAAGTGTGCACGCCATTATAGCATCATGTCCACAAGCATGTGATACTCCATTATTCAGACTTTTGTATTCGATTTCATTTTCCTCTTTAACAGCTATCGCATCCATTTCAGCACGCACTGCTACAACTTTTGCATCCGGATTGTCAGAGTATAACACAGCAGTAATGCCGCACTCTCCTACCCTTTTTGTCACAATACCGTTTTCATTTAGATATTTTTCAATATAGTCAGCCGTTGAATATTCTTTTAGGCTGGGTTCCGGGTGTGCATGAAAATATCGCCTGAGTTTTACTATTTCATTTTGATAGTTCTTAAAAGCTGTTGTATTCATTCTTGTCCTCGTTTATATTTAAATTTCTGATGGTCTAAGATGTACTCTATAAATCATTAAAATTAACAGAAATAACCCATTTTCCGGAACGATTATTTCCAATTCTTTTTATTATGCCATTTATTAAACAAATTAAGAAAGAACCCTATAAGTATCAGAAGTTACCAATACCTATAGGGTTTGATTTTTCAAAAATTATATTAAAATATGAGATTAGTTACCCATCTGAGCTGCAACTTCTGCTGCGAAGTCTTCTTCTTTCTTCTCAAGACCCTCACCAGTCTCAAAACGAACAAAACTCTTAAGGTTGATGCTTACGCCCTCAGCCTTAGCAACGCTCTCTACATACTTTTTAACATTTTCTTTATTTTCTGCTTTAACATATTCCTGCTCAAGAAGGCAAACCTCTTTAAGCTCTTTGTTAAGACGTCCTGTAATCATTTTCTCAATGATTTCGTCAGGCTTGTTAGCATTCTTAGGATCGTTCTTAGCCTGCGCAAGAAGAATTTCTTTCTCATGCTCTTTATACTCAGCATCTACATCATCTGATGAAAGATACTTTGGATTTAATGCAGCAATCTGCATAGCTACATTCTTTAAGCACTCTTTGACTGCATCACTTGCATTGTCAGTGTCAGCTTCAACTAAAACACCAATCTTTCCGCCTGCATGGATATAAGAAACAACTGTTCCTTCTGTCTCAATCTTAGCGAAACGACGAATGTTCATGTTCTCACCGATAACAGCGATCATAGCTTTAAGCTTCTCATCTACTGTTACACTTGTATCAAGTGCCCAAGGCTCAGCAAGGAAAGCGTCGATGTCTGCTGCTGTTGTTGTCTTAGCCTGAGCTGCAACTTCTGCAACATAATCCTGGAATTTTTCATTCTTAGCTACAAAGTCTGTCTCAGAGTTTACTTCTACGATAGAAGCTGTCTTTCCGTCTTCTGAAACATCAACTGCAACGATACCTTCTGCAGCGATACGACCAGACTTTTTAGCAGCCTTAGCAAGACCATTCTCTCTAAGCCATTCTACTGCCTTGTCCATATCACCATCAGTCTGACCAAGTGCTTTCTTACAATCCATCATTCCGGCACCAGTCATTTCTCTTAACTCTTTAACCTGTTTAGCTGTAATTGCCATTTTAGAATCCTCCTATTTAAAATTGATTATGCGTCAGCTTCCTCAGCTGCTTCTTCTGCCATAGACTCACCCTGGTTTGCTTCGATAACAGCATCAGCCATCTTAGAAACGATAAGTTTAACGGCTCTGATAGCATCATCGTTACCTGGGATAACATAGTCAAGTTCTTCAGGATCACAGTTTGTATCTGCGATACCGATAAGAGGAATACCAAGTGTATGTGCTTCCTGAATACAGATTCTTTCTTTCTTTGGATCTACAACAAAGATAGCATCTGGGAGTTTCTTCATATCTTTGATACCGCCAAGGTTCTTCTCAAGTTTCTCCCACTCTTTTTTGATAAGGATAACTTCCTTCTTAGGAAGAACATCAAATGTACCATCTTCAGACATTGTCTCGATTTCTTTTAATCTCTTGATACGAGTCTGGATTGTCTTGAAGTTTGTAAGCATACCACCAAGCCATCTCTCGTTTACGAAATACATTCCGCAACGCTCAGCTTCTGTCTTGATAGAATCCTGTGCCTGTTTCTTTGTTCCTACAAAAAGGATAGAACCACCGTTTGCAACGATGTCTTTAACTGCATTGTAAGCTTCATCTACTTTACCTACAGATTTCTGTAAGTCAATGATATAAATACCATTACGCTCTGTGTAGATGTACTCAGCCATTTTAGGGTTCCATCTTCTTGTCTGATGTCCAAAGTGAACACCTGCTTCAAGTAACTGTTTCATTGAAATAACGCTCATAATTGTACCTCCATGGTTTTTCTTCTTCCATATGCTTCCAAACATAAGACCTTTGACATGGCGTTACTATGTCAAGGCACCGATACGAAATCCGCATATGTGATTAATAGATTAATAATTTAATAGGTATGTCATGTGACAAAGCACACAACATACCTATTATATCATAATAATTTTTAGTTTGCAAGTATTGTTTTTGAAGAATTATATTTTTAAACTTTATAAACCAAGAATTTTTTCAACTGTCTTCTGCATATCCTCTGTCTCGCATACTGTATCATGAAGAACAGGTGCCGTACGAATTTCCTCTACAGCATTTGGAATCTTAACTCCTGATGTTTTGCAGAGTTCATCGATAAGAGCAAAATCATCCATGCCCTCATACTTCTTATCGATGGCACTCATTACGCTTGTACCAAATTTGTATGGACTTGCTGTCGATGCGATAATAGTCTTTGTATCGTCGTTTGTATTCTCTTTATATGTATGATATACAGAAGAAGCAACTGCCGTATGAGTATCCATAACATAACCTGTCTCATCGTAAACTCTCTTTATCTCTTTTGCTGTGTCCTCCTCACTTGCCCATCCCCCTGTGAAATCAGCAAGTTTTGCTTTCATATCGTCTGTAATAGTATATTTGCCAGTTGTTTTCAGCGCATCCATCATATCTGCTGTTTTCTTAGCATCGTCTCCTGCAATTCTGAAGATAAGTCTTTCAAGATTGCTTGAAATAAGAATATCCATAGATGGTGATGAAGTAAGGATAAACTCACGGTTTCTGTCGTAAACACCTGTCTCAAAGAAATCGTAAAGAACCTTATTTTCATTTGAAGCACAGATAAGTTTTCCAACCGGAACACCCATATTTTTAGCATAGAAAGCTGCAAGGATATTTCCAAAGTTTCCTGTAGGTACTACAAAGTTTACTTTCTCTCCTGCTTTAATATCTCCATTTGCGAGAAGTCTTGTATATGAATAAACATAATAAACAACCTGTGGTACAAGACGACCGATGTTAATTGAGTTGGCAGATGAGAACTGATATCCATGCTCATCCATAACTTTTGCAAGTTCTTTATTGTTAAACATAGCCTTAACACCACTCTGTGCATCATCAAAATTTCCTGTAATGCCGACAACTTTTGTGTTTGCACCCTTCTGTGTAACCATCTGGCGTTCCTGAATTTTACTTACACCGTTTTTAGGATAAAATACAATGATACTTGTTCCCTCAACATCTGCAAATCCTGCAAGTGCAGCCTTTCCTGTATCTCCTGATGTCGCAGTAAGAATAACGATTTCATTCTTGATATTGTTTTTCTTCGCTGATGTAGTAAGAAGGTGAGGCAGTATAGAAAGAGCCATATCTTTAAAAGCAATTGTTGCACCATGGAATAACTCAAGATAATATGCATCTGATTTTTTCACAAGCGGAGCAATCTCTTTTGTGTCAAACTTTGAATCATATGCTCTCTCAATGCAAGTCTTTAATTCAGCTTCGGTAAAGTCTGTGAAAAACAGTTTCATAACTTCATATGCTGTCTCCTGATATGTCATTTTGGAAATTTCCTCTAAAGAAATATCAAGTTTTGGGATACTGACAGGTACAAAAAGACCTCCATCATCTGCAAGACCCTTCAAAATAGCCTGAGATGCAGTAACCTTTGTTCCCTCGCTTCGAGTGCTCTGATACATAAGTTCCATTATTTCCTCCATTCCGCCGCACCATATTTTTATAGTACAGTCATTAAATAATTATCTTTTTGTCTTTTAATGTTATATTATACATTATGAAGAAAGTTATTGCAAGAATGTACTTTAGGAATTTATTTTCCAATACCCTTTTCTTGCTGAACCCACTCTCTCAATCACCCCCATTTCTTTTAAGTCTTTTAGCCTTGCTGCAATTGTTTTTCTACTTATCTTAAATATATTTGCAAGTTCAGTAACAGTATAGTTTGGATTGACCATAAGAATATCGAGCAAATCATTCACCTTATCATTCACTCTATCGTTCACCATACTATCATTAAAGTTTGATTCAGAAGTGTAATTTAATTTTTTTCTAAACAAATTCACCCGAAACATATTATCAAACACTTCCACTTCCGGAACTGGAAGCTCATAATCAGCCGCACCATTTAAAATCCTCTGCATACCGCTTCCCCATGCTTCAACCAGACCCATTTGGCTGAATACATTAGCAATTGCTTTATTACGAATTTTTGAATGGCCACTCATCAATTCCTCATAAGTTAATCCATTGTACAATCCACCTGGGGATGTTACTTATTCTGCAAAATTTTCCAATTATATAACTTTTTCTCGTTGACAGTGCGTTCGACCAGTCCGGATTTTTTACGAAATACACCGATTATCAGTCTTCCGCCCTGAGTATTCGCAAACGCAATTATTGACTTCATATATTTTTCGCTTTTCTCCGGTACCATTGATTTGTACTCAATTTTTTTAGATTCACCTAAAAACAAATCATCTATTGCCATTGTCCCACCTCCCTGTCTGGTAATATTTTTTAGCAGTTTCGTTTCTATTATAAAAATATTATAACATATCCGAATATGTAAATCTATTTGAATACGATAGCGAAATCTATTACAAAAAAGTCCAAATTTGTACCGAAAAACTATTTTCCTTTTTTATTGTGGCATAATAACGATGTTATTATAGAATTTCCCATACATTACATAATTATTAGTATCGGCATTCACCTCTCCAATTTTACATATATAATCACCGTTATTAGAAACAGCATACAATATATATTTTTTTGAACCCACTACAAAATCCCAAGTTATAGTTTCTTTATTTTCGCGTATATTTTTATTTCTCTGAACATTTTTAGCTGGAGCATTATATTTGATTTCAAATTCTTGTGGTCTTGATGAATAATTATCATACCGTTTTTCGTTTACAATTTTATATGTATATACATGACCATCTTCTAAAGGATTTTTTACTCTAACATATGAGGATGTTTGACCATATACTGAGCAAAATACCTTTTCCTGTATCTCCCAATCTCCATCCTCTTCTTTTCTGTAAATTTGCAAACTATTACATATTAAATCATCACTTGATTCCGGCGAAAAAACATAAAATTTATTATTAATAAATTCGCAACTACTAATGGCAGGCGCAATTATTCGCATGTATTCAATATAATCATCGCTATATTGACCTTCAAATCCATCAAAAACTTCTGCTATCGTATAAGCATACACATTTTCTTTTTCTACATCAGTATCCTCATAGTTATTTATATCTCCTGATGAAATCATTGCACATTTTTCAAATATGTTATCTTTAGAGTTCATATTTTTTTTATATAAAATATAACCCGTTGCCTGTTTTGATTTTTGCCATGTTACTTTTAATCCTTTTTCAGTATTTTCTATAGATTCAACTTTCGTTCCTTTGAGATTTATACATATTTTTCCTGTTTTATTATATTGTCCTTCAATTTGCTTTCCTGTTGAATCCATAATACAATATGCGCTCACACTATATATATATTTTGTATAATCTTTACAATTATCAATCTTATAACTAAAGAATTCATCTGCTTCAAGTTTTTTACTGTATTCACCAATTTTCTGAAAACTTTTTCCATCTATACTTCTGTAAATATAATAACCATCTGCTTCTTTTACACCTTTCCATAAAACCTTATTTAAATCACTTTTATTTTGTGTTGTTATTAACTCAGGCACAGTTAATTTCACAGTGTCAACTTTATAAGGAATTGTGTAAAACTTAATCTTGTTTCTTTTCGCAGAATACCATATAATTTTCCCATTTACCGCAACAGGTTCACATTCACTTAACTCGTAATTTTTCTTAGATTTTAATTTTGTAATAAATTTTCCTTCTCCATCAATTTCACGGTAATAAAGCATTTTTTTGTATTTCCATATAAGCATATAGCGATTTTTACTTATTCTTGTCAGATACGGCGTGTAATCATCTGTATTTTCTGTCTTAAAATTTGTTACAAACTTAAATTTCACTTTATGTGTTTTTTTGTCCATTGTTGCAATATATACATTTTTTATTTCAGTATATACTAATTTGTTGTTTTTTTCATCTTTTTTCTGGTCTACACTTGTACCACATATTATATAATTGGTATCTGAAATTTTAAAGTCTCCAAGAGTCGCACCTGTTGTATTATCTCCTGTTTCGCCTGCTATACTAAAAAAAGTATAACTGCTGTCATCATTTATATCGTTCAGTACCATCTCACGCGGATAAGCATCCCCATGGTCAACTGCTATCATATTTCCATCATCAATACAAAGCATCTGATTAAACGAATGGCTGACATATCCATAATTTTTGTTTTCGTCAGCATATCCATATAGTTCTGTGGGATGATCCAGTACTTTCATATTTTCCTTATCTACGACAATAGTCATGCTTGATTGGTGATGGTTTCCATCATCAGTTTCGTACATCGTCCTTCCGGTTTTTATATACATAATATCATCATAAAATTCTACACTGCATGTTCCTGCATCAAACGGACACACCGTAAAACAATTTTTTACATTTGTCTCACCTGTTTTTTCCCATTTTGAATTATAACGTGTAATACATACTACAGACTTTTTATTATTCTCTTTATTATTTTTCTGACCTGTCACAATAAAAAAATCTTTCCCATCATATGCAGCATCTCCCCACATAGAAAGGCTTCTCTTGATTTTTTTTGCCCAAAGACTTTTAAATGATGAATCAAAACACTCCACTATAAAATGCTTGTCAGAGTTTTCAACTCGAATATATGTGCCATTTTTCATTGCAAACAATCTGGCAGATGATACCTTTGCCCAGTTCCATATATAGGTCTGCTTTTCTGTGTATATTTTTTCATTAACCTTTGACTTTGTTGTTATAATATCTTTAGCCGAAACATTACATTCAAATATAAACATTGATAATATCAAAATCAATATTGTATTTAGTATATTTTTCATTTTCTTCTTTTTCATACTGTTCGCTCCTTAGTGATTTTATACCTTGTGTACTACAATCGAAATACATTAGCATTACCAATCTTTCTTTTTCATGTATTTTAGATTAACGGCAAAAAAGTGCACAAAATATAATTTTAACTTATTATTTATTATTTACAAACTTGCTTTATCCTTTGTATATTCGCTGTAACACTTTTCTCCACATTTCTTGCAAATTTTATTTATTCTATATGTATATCTTTTCCCTGGAACATATTGTACACTTGTGTATTTAATTTTTCCTTCAGAATCCTTTATATAAGTTTCAATAGGAACAGATATATCTTTCTTGTCAATTATAACTTCATTCAACTTTTTTAAATGAAATTTTTTTTTGCAATTTGGGCATTTATAATCTTTTCCGAACCAAAAATAAATAACGCAAATCAAAACAACAATTCCGCCAAATGATTGTACTATACAAAATCTATCATATATCCCATATGCAATAAATAATATGATAATAATGGTTGTACATAAACGTGGCTTACTTTTAAATAAAAAATCAAACATTTTTGTGTTCTCCTCAAATTTTTCTTTATGTTTATTTATTGTTAAAAGCACCCAAAAATTCATCAACTGAATTATATGTATTTTCATTCCATGTTATAGCTGTTAAATTACTACATTCACTAAATGCTCCTTCTCCTATAACAGTTACACTTGAAGGTATATTTATGCTCTGAAGACTACAACATTCTAAAAATGCACATTCACCTAATTCTTTTACATTTTTTGGTAATTCTATCCTTGTAATACCAGTGCATTGCTGAAATGCAGCATCGCCTATTTTAGTTATACCTGATGGCAATTCTATATCTTTTAAGTTACTACATCCTTTAAACGCAGCAAAGCCTATACTTGTTACACTATCTGGTATCTGTATATTCACCAGTTCAGTACAATTTTCAAATGCATAATTGCCTATTTTTTTCACATTTGCCGGAATTACGGTATTATTACACCCTGTAACCAATTCATTTTCTGATGTTTTAACTATTCCGTTGCAATTGTCACGGCTGTCATAAATCTTATTATTTTCACTTACATTTATATTTGTCAAACTGCTGCAGCCTGAAAATGCACATTCATTTATACGTTCAACACTCGCCGGAATTTCAATATTTACTAATGATTTACAGCCTGAAAATGTCCAGACACCTATTTCGATTACTCCTTCTGATAACTTGATATCTTGTAAATTACTGCATCCTTGAAATGCTCCATCAGCTATTACTTTGACGCTTTTTGGTATTTCCATACTTGTCAACAATTTACAACCGCCAAATGCACCATCACTTATTTTTGTTACGCTTTGAGGAATTATTGTCCCTGCACAGCCTGCGACCAGCTCATTCGTAGCTGTTTTTATTACAGCATTGCAATTATCACGGCTGTCATAGACCGTATTTTTTTCATCAATTATAATAGTTTTTAAATTTTTACAATGTGAAAGTGCACCATTTTCTATATTAGTTACACTCGCTGGAATAGTCACGCTTACCATATTAGTATTAAAAAGATCTTCAAATGAATCGTAATATATAGTTTCAACCCCTTCATTAATTTTTAATGAGAAAGGTTCTGTACAATTTATTATATCATCAATATCATCATCACCATATACAAATTCTATTATTCCATCTGGATTCTTTGTCGGCTCTATTGTTGGCTCTACTGTCGGTTCCTCCGTTGGTACTGTTATTGGCTCTTTTGTCGGCTCCTCAGTTGGTACCATCGTTGGCTCTGCTGTTGGTTCCTCGGTCGGTTCTTCAGTTGATACTGCCGTTGGCCTTATTGTCGGTTCTACTGTCGGTTCCTCGGTTGGTGTCATCGTTGGCTCTGCTGTTGGTTTCTCCGTTGGTACTGTTATTGGCTCTTTTGTCGGCTCCTCAGTTGGTACCATCGTTGGCTCTACTGTCGGTTCTACAGTCGCAGTAGTTTCAGGAATGTTTGTTATCTCAGGTGCTTTTGTAATCATTGGATTGTTAGTGTTTTCCGGTGCTTTCGTCTTTTTAGTTTTCTTAGGTTGAACGACAGTAACTTTACATTTGTATTTTTTTCCTTTTACTGTCGCCTGAACCATTGCATTGCCCTTCTTTACTGCTTTAATAGTACAGCTCATCTTACTTTTTTGGGTTATTTTCACAAATTTTTGTCCATTTGTTACTTTCCATTTAACTTTATTTTTATTATTCTTTAATTTTATAACAAATTTTTGTCCTACAGATACTTTCGCTGATTTTGTCATAACAATCTTTTTTTGTGCTTTTACTAATGTATTATTTGTACTACCAATCACCAATGAAGCCATTAATACAATAGCTATACTTTTTTTAATATTCTTTTTCATCACTTTGAAATCCTTCCTTATCTTAATTTGATTTAGTTATCATTCTGCATTTAACTTTTTAATCCC
>NZ_DBLYGC010000029.1:0-36632 GCF_056818865.1 Butyribacter sp. | reverse complement strand
TAACACAAGGGAAACAATAAGGAAAAGCTCACCTGCGATAAATCCAGTGTTTTCAAGGGCTTGTGGAGAATTTAATAACAAAATATAACAGTTATTAAATCTCTTAAAACAGGTGAAATCTCAATTCAAGTTTTCTTGACATGATTCCTGTGAGGACGGCATTGACAAAGTTAAGTATTCCGATAATCCCTATAACAGCACACAGCAGACCGCCAAGCAATATAAACATATTTTTAAAACTGTCAAATTCCTGACGGACCTTAGCTTTACTTTCAAATGAAAGTGAAGATGAAGGTGCGGAAGTTATATTTTTAAGGTAGTTCTCAGTCCGTATCTCAGCTTTTTTGTTTTTAGAGTCTAACATATAAAATAATGGTGAAATTTTTTGCCTGCTATCATTTTTCAGGTTGTCGGTTGACATTACCACATTATATCCGGTTACAGAACCGTATCTAAATCCCATTGAAAATGGAACTTTCACAAGTGCACATACCGTATATGTGACTTCGTGTTCTTTGGCTATGTAGTATTCCATATATTTTTTTGGGGTGTCATCGGTTACTTTTTTGCCTGTCCGATTATCAATAAAATAAGCATTATCAATATATGACATTGTGAACTTATCGCCGACTTTTGGGTATATTCCTATGTTTTGTGGATTGCCGTAATCATCAGTCATTACACTTATAGCTATATTGTGCTGTTTTTTGTCTTTAAGTGGAGAAATGCTGCCGGAAAAGACTTTAACTTTATTTAAAAGTTTTATATCAATTCCCTCAATAAGTGGATCGGATGCAACTTTATCTCCCTTTTTTCTTATTGAATTGAGGTTTTGTTGTAATTCTTTTTGACTGAAAGTGCCTTTACACATATTTATATAGGTCTTTTTATCAACCCATCCTACCACATCAGTTGAAGGCAGGAAATATCCACATCCGGTTAATTTGTTATCTGTATTTGCAGTGATACGGCGAATATCCTTGTCTGAGATACAGTGTTCACCGTCAATTTCATATCGGAAATAGCTTTTTGTACTTACAATGAAATCAGAGCATACACTCCGTGAAACAAATCTGTTCATATCAATTCCATTTACAAAGAAAAACAATGTATTTAGAAGCGCTACGGAGAGTGAAAGGGATATGACAACAAGGAAAGTGCTCAGCTTGTTCCTGCCAAGATTTGTAAATGCCATCTGGTAAACTTTTGCACCTCGGGTATGTTTTTTCTTCTTTTTTGTGTTTGAATTGTCCGTATATTTTACCGCTTCAACAGGGGAAATCTTAGAGGCGATAAATCCCGGACGCAGACATGACATAAGTACGGTTAATAGTGAAAAAAGTATTGATATTACAAAAATAAGCGGGGATATGCTTATAGAGGTGCTTTCTGTACTAAGCGTAGTCTGTGAGATTATGGCAGGAAACAGAGTAATACCGCTGAAATATCCTATAAATAGTCCGATTGGAATACCTATTGCACAAAGAAGCAATGCATGGATATAGATTATCCTGCGAAGCTGATGTGGAGTGACACCGATTGTCTTTATAAGACCGTAAAAATGTATGTCATTTGTTACTGAAATCTGAAAAATATTGTAGATGATAAGGTATCCGGTAAATATGACAAGTATTAGGAAAGCCACAATTCCGACAAGCGTTACGGGGTCTGTGTTTTCTGCAACTTTTTCAGAGGTGTAGCCCCAGTTTACACCGATACGTACACTGTTTTTTTCGTCTCGTGTCTGCCAGTCATACCCGAAGTCTTTATCAATCTGTTCCATTTGTTTTTCGATATTATGGCTTGATTTAAGCATAACATTTAAGTCTGTCCGAAAATCATCAAGTCCGTTTTTTTTGGCTTCTTTGATAATATTTTCAGTATATTTTTTTGAAACATTGATATAGTGAACCGGCATTAAACTATTATAGTCGTAATAACCTGTAAGTTTGAAATAGTCCGTTTTTTCAAATGTTTTACTTTTATTGTCACTTACTGTATAGGTAAGTTTTATCTTTGTTCCAAGTTTTGCTTTGGCACCGAGGAGCTTTAAAGCCGTAGTATCCATTGCTATTTCATCGGAGTTTTCCGGATTTCTGCCTGTTGTTGGTTTTGCATAACTCCATTTTGAGCAGTTTTCATCCATATAACTGACTTCGCCTGAAATCTGTCCAAAATAATCTGATTTTATAGAACCAATGCAAGTTCGTTTACCGTAAGCTTTTATTTTTGAATGGGTGATAAGTTTGTCTGCCTGTTCGTCAGTTACATCTTTAAATGTCCCGTGTGAATAACCACCAATCTGACGGAATGAGTAAGTTTGATAACTGTCATTTAGTGAAAGTGCTATCGTGAAAAGTGATGTAAACAGGATAGTTGTAAGTATAATTGCGATAACAGCTATTATATTTCTATTTTTTGCAGCACGCAGAGAACGGTAACTCAAACGGAAGATACATTTTTTATTTTTTACATTCATGAGTTTGTCCTCCTAATCTTTAGTTATTACATGACCGTCTTCAATATGGATTATATGGTCTGCTGTCTGTGCTATTTCTTCGTTGTGGGTTATCATTACCATTGTCTGGGAAAACTTTTTGCATGAAACTTTTAGCAGACTTAAAACGTCCTGACTTGTTTTTGAATCGAGATTTCCGGTTGGCTCATCCGCAAGTATTATTGCCGGAGCGGATGCTAAGGCTCTTGCGATGGCAACACGCTGTTGCTGACCGCCGGAAAGCTGGTTTGGGAGAGAATTAAGTCTTTTTGATAAACCTAAGGTATCTGTTATCTGTGTTATAAAACTTTTATCAATTTTTCTTCCGTCAAGTTCAAGGGGAAGTACAATATTTTCATAGAGATTTAAAACAGGCACGAGATTATATGCCTGAAAAATGAAACCTATTTTTCTTCTGCGGAAAATAGTAAGTTCCTCATCGTTTAATGAAAATATGTCTTTGCCGTCAACAGTTACGTTGCCGGATGTCGGAGTGTCAAGTCCTCCAAGCATATGAAGAAGAGTTGATTTGCCACTGCCGGATGTGCCTACAATGGCGGCAAATTCACCGTTTTCAATAGAAAGATTTACATTTTGTAGTGCATGTACAGTGTTTTCACCGGAGCCATATGTTTTTGTAAGATTTTCTGTTTTAAGTATTGTCATAATAATCCTCATTTCTGCACACGTTATGGGTGCATATAAAAATTGTGTCAGGTGTGCACAGACACAAATCTTTAGAAATAAAATAATTTTATACTAAAATGCCCCAATCTAAAATTTATTATTGTCTGGAAAAAAGTATCGCATATAAAACTTTCTAGAATCTTTCAAGAGGTAAAGTGAAATCTTACAGTTTTGAAAGAAATACAGAAAAAGTAGAGCCCTGACCGCGTGAAGAAGCAACTTTGATATATCCATTTTCGCCGGAAATTATTTTTCTTGTGAGATATAGGCCGATTCCTACGCCTTCTGTAGTATTAACATTTTCGCAACGGTAAAATCTTGAAAAAATCTTTGAATAGTCATGTTTGGAAATGCCCATACCGGTATCAGAAATATCAATGCGGACGAAAAATTCATATACTATGACATCAATCGAAATGCCGCCGGAGGATGTGTATTTGACAGCGTTATCAACTATATTGCACAAAGCTTCGAGCGTCCATTTGGCATCAAACAGTGCTGTGGCAGAAGTTTTGGTGTTTTTAATGTATAAACCCTTTGCTTCAGCTTTTTGTTTATATTGAATAAAGACTTTATCAAGTAATGGCTGCAGGTTTTGTATTTTAGGAGAAAGGGATATAATCCCGGTTTCAAGCCGTGACAGTTTTATAAGAGAATCAATCAGAAAACGCAGTTTTTTTGCCTGTGAATAAAGTGCGGTAAGATTATTTTTTGAATTTTCGGAAAGTTCATCTTCTAAAAGGAGTTCACAGTAGAGAAGTATGTTCGCAATAGGTGTTTTTGTCTGATGTGATATATCGGCTATAAGAGTTTTGATGCTGTCTTTTTCCTGTTTAATATTTTGCGTTGAGAGAGCAGAGCCGGAAAGGTATTGTGCAAATTTTGTCTCAAGTGCAGAGAGACGGCTTTCATCAAAACTATTTTCGATAAATTTACCGTTTAGTGCGGTATCTATCATGTTTTCAAGGGAAGAAAGAAGATTGTCGGTTTTATGTCTGTTTATAAACATTGCAGTTATGCAAAATAAAATAATTATAAATTGAGCCAATATAATAAAATCTTTAATCATAGGATTCCTTTCGTTGTATTAGTGTATTTTATCAATGATACATTGAACTATGGTCAGATGTTTTTTATGTTATAAATGTTTTGTAATTAGAATAATCCGTGTTTTATTTTTTGTCCCATTTATATCCAATTCCGTAAATGGTATGTATGTAATCAGAAGCACCGAGTTTGTCACGTAATCTTTTGATTACCACGGAAAGAGCATTGTTGTCTACATAATCGCCGCAATCAGTCCATATGCGGTCGGTAAGAATATCACGGGTCATGACATGTCCACGGTTTTCGACAAGCAGACACAGGAGTTTTTGTTCTGTTTTGCTTAATTCAACGGGTGTACCGGAAACGAAAAAATTAAGATGTACAAAGTCGAATGAAAAGTTATCTATTGTTATAACTGAACTATCAGTTTTGGAATCATGGCAGGGGTGTTTTCTTAGCTGGGTATTTACCCTGGCACGAAGAATGGCAAGGGAAAAAGGTTTTGTAATGTAGTCATCAGCACCAAGTTCGAGACCGTTTACAATATCTATGTCAGTATCATTGGCTGTGAGTAGAATGACAGGAATGTCCGGAAAATCAGTTTTTAATTCGGTGAGAAAATCAAGACCATTTCCATCGGGCAGGGAGATGTCAAGCAGTATAAGCGAAGCCATAAAGCAGACAAGCTGTTGTCTTGCAAGTTTCAGGCTTGTACACGAAAAAATCTGTCTGTCATCTGATTTAAGAGCCTGACAAAGTCCTTTGTTAAGGCTTATGTCATCTTCTATTATGAGAATTTGTTCCATTTGGATAGTCCTCGTTTCTATAGTTATTTTTCCTGATAATTGTATGACGAGTAGAGAATAAAAGCAAATAAAAATTTGTGAGTTGCATTTTTTAGCAGGTTGTGTGACATTGATGTATGTGGGTGTTATGCTTGCTTATGGATGGTAACAGTAGTATTATTATATTACTTTAGAATGAGTAGGATATACTGTAAATAAGATGGAATTATTGTTAACGGTTCGACAGGCATGAGCGGTGGCAGATAAAAGTAATTGTGAATAGGAGTGGTTTGAAAATGTTTGGATTTTTGAAGAATGGTAAGATATATAAAGAACTTGATGAGATAATAGCACAGATAGATTCTAATGTCGCAAATAATTATAAAGATGCAGCGCAGGAAGCGGTGGAATGTTTAGAAAGAAAAATAAATGAATTTTGGGAAAATGGGCAGCTTAGTGAAAAGAAGAAGTTGGAATATAGTGCAAGGCTGACGAGGTATAAGAGAGAACTTGAGGGATTTACACATAAGGATCAGAAGCCGTATTGGAGTTAGTGCGTGTTTAAAATTTTTAAATGTGGTAGGATGTATGGAGAGGGGAAACCTTGATAGGGGGAAGATTTTTGTGGAAAAACTGAATAAAAGGTAATGGCAAAACGGAGGCAGAGTATGGCAAAAACAGTAAGTATAGGAAATCAGAGTTTTGAATCAATAAGAAGACAAAATATATTTTATATAGATAAGAGTGAATTTATAAAAGAGTGGTGGGAGAATGAGGATGTTGTAACACTTATCACTCGTCCACGCCGATTTGGTAAGACATTGAACATGGACATGTTAAACTGTTTTTTTTCAAATAAATTTACAGATAGAGGTGATTTATTTGAAGGTCTTGAAATATGGAAAGAAGAAAAATATAGGAAGCTTCAGGGAACATATCCGGTGATTTTTATTAGTTTTGCTGCTGTAAAGGGAGACACATTTGAAATAACAAAACAACAGATTGTTACACAGATAGTGCATTTATTTGAGGAAAAAAGATTTTTGCTTGATGCGGATGTTATGAGCGAAAGTGAGAAAATTAAATATAAACAGTTTGTATTAGAACCGGAAAAATTTGATATATCAGCGAAATTAAATGAATTGAGTGATTATTTAAGCAGATATTATAACAAGAAAGTGATTATACTTCTTGATGAGTATGATACGCCAATGCAGGAAGCTTATGTGTATGGCTTTTGGAAAGATATTGTTTCTTTTATGAGAAGTTTATTTAATGCTACGTTTAAAACGAATCCGTATCTTGAGAGAGCAGTTATGACAGGTATAACGAGGGTATCAAAAGAAAGTATCTTTTCTGATTTGAATAATCTTAAAGTTGTGACAACGACAAGTGATGAATATGCGGATTGCTTTGGCTTTACGGAAAAAGAGGTTTTTGATGCACTTGATGAGGCTGATATGTCTAAGGAAAAAACAAAAGTAAAGGAGTGGTATGACGGATTTACTTTTGGAATTGTAAAAGATATATATAACCCGTGGTCTATAACGAATTATTTGAAAACAGGAAAGTTTAGTGCGTATTGGGCAGATACAAGTTCTAATGGATTAGTGAATAAGTTGATTCAAACCGCTCCGGCTGAAACGAAAGAGCTTATTGAACAACTTTTGAAAGGTGAGAGTATAGAAGTAAAGTTTGATGAGCAGATAGTATTTGAACAGCTTGACAAAAGTCATGATGCAATATGGAGTTTGCTTGTAGCAAGTGGATATCTAAAGATAGATTATGTAGAATATAAAGGTTTGCTTTTGAATCCATGGTATCATATAAGTATAACAAATTTTGAAACATTAAGCATGTTTGCAAATATGTTTTCAGGGTGGTTTGAAAGTTCAGATGCGAGATATAATGATTTTATTAAAGCTTTGCTTAGAGGCAATATAAAAGAAATGAATTATTATATGAATAAAGTAGCGCTTGCGACATTTAGTTATTTTGATACAGGAAAACGACCTTCAGAAATATCAGAACCGGAAAAATTTTATCATGGATTTGTGCTGGGACTTATTGTTGAACTGAGTGACAAATATGAAGTAAAGTCAAATCGTGAAAGTGGTTTTGGCAGGTATGATGTTATGATTGTGCCATTTGATAAGAAAGAGGATGCAATGGTACTTGAATTCAAGGTTTATGATTCGGATGAGGAAAATTCGCTTGAGGATACTCTTTCAAGCGCATTAAAGCAGATAAATGAAAAAGAGTATGATGCAGAACTTTTAAGCAGAGGTTTTGCAAAAGAAAAAATCAGACATTACGGCTTTGTATTTAAAGGTAAGAAAGTACTTATTGGTTCCTAGTGCAGCGACCTGTTCATGTTTAGCTAAATAACTTACCTGTTGAATTTATAAGAGAAAAAACAGCTTAAAAAAATAAATTTTATCAATATTATATTTAGAACACAAGTTTGATAAAATGAAGAAAATAAACTTAAAATCAATTTCACTTAATTTTTTTAGTAAAAAATATAAATTGACTAAATAATATTGCTTTTTTTATCAAAAAAATATATAATCAAACCAGTTTGATGAACAAAGGGGTTCAGCAAATGATGAGAAAACATTTATCAGCAGACGGATGTCTATACAGCATCTGTTTTCTGAGAAAGTTTCTTCTATATATGCATAGTATGTTTATTTTTAATGTATTTGTATGCGTATTATATAGGAGTTTCTATGTGAAGAAGTGTTTTCTGTTATTTGCTGAGCCTCTTTTTGTTTACTATATGTAAATCAAATATATCCAAAGAGTAAAAGAAAAACACAAAGTTGTAGAATATTGATATGGAGGTAGAAATGATGACAAATACTGAAACTTGTAACAGCAGGGTTTTAGCAAAAGCCTCAAAAGTTATTGACCATGAAAAGAGAGGGCTTTACGATCCTCGTTACGAACATGATAACTGTGGTATTGGTTCTATTGTAAATATTAAGGGAAATAAAACACATGATACTGTTTCGGGAGCTCTTGATATTGTTGAAAAATTAGAGCATCGTGCCGGTAAGGATGCAGAAGGCAAGACCGGTGATGGTGTTGGTATTCTTTTACAGATATCACATAAATTTTTCAAAAAAGCAGTTAAACCACTCGGTTTTGAAATTGGAGAAGAAAGAGATTATGGTATTGGAATGTTTTTCTTCCCACAGGATGAGCTTAAAAGAAACCGTGCTAAGAAAATGTTTGAAGTCATTATTGAAAAAGAAGGACTTGAGCTTCTTGGATGGAGAAAAGTTCCGACTGAACCTGACATATTAGGTCATAAAGCACTTGAGTGTATGCCATGTATTATGCAGGCATTTGTTAAAAGACCTGAAGATGTTGAAAAGGGACTTGATTTTGACCGCAAACTGTATGTTGCACGCCGTGTGTTTGAGCAGAGTAATGATGATACATACGTTGTCTCATTTTCAAGCCGTACAATAGTTTATAAGGGTATGTTCCTTGTTGGACAGCTTCGTCTTTTCTTCAAAGACCTTCAGGATCCTGATTATGTATCTGCTATCGCAACAGTGCATTCAAGATTTAGTACAAACACAAATCCAAGCTGGATGAGAGCACATCCAAACAGATTTATCGTTCATAACGGTGAGATTAACACTATTGTAGGTAATGCAGATAAGATGCTTGCACGTGAGGAGACAATGGAGACATCACTTCTTGCAAATGATTTCCACAAAGTCCTTCCGGTTGTAAATCCAAATGGTTCGGATTCGGCAAGACTTGATAATACACTTGAATTTCTTGTAATGAGTGGTATGGAACTTCCGCTTGCTGTCATGATTACTATTCCTGAACCTTGGGAACACGATATGAGCGTAAGCCAGAAGAAGAGAGATTTCTATCAGTATTATGCAACAATGATGGAGCCTTGGGATGGTCCGGCTTCAATCCTTTTTTCTGATGGTGATATTATGGGAGCTGTTCTTGACAGAAACGGTCTTCGCCCTTCACGTTATTACATTACAACTGATGACCAGCTTATCCTTTCATCAGAAGTAGGCGTTTTTGATATTCCACCTGAAAAGATTGTCAAGAAAGACAGATTGAGACCGGGACGTATGCTTCTTGTTGACACGGTTAAGGGTGAGCTTATTGATGACGAGGTTCTCAAAGAAAAATATGCATCACGTCAGCCTTATGGTGAGTGGCTTAACAGCAACCTCGTTACATTGAAAGAACTTCGTATTCCTAATAAAAAAGTTGAGGAATTTACAGATGAAGAAAGAGCAAGACTTCAGAAAGCATTTGGATATACTTACGAGGATTACAAAGAGTCAATTCTTCCAATGGCACAGAAAGGTGCAGAGCCTATTGCTTCAATGGGTACTGACACACCGCTTCCAATGCTTTCAGATAAGCCGCAGCCTTTGTTCAACTACTTTAAACAGCTTTTTGCACAGGTTACAAATCCGCCTATCGATGCAATAAGAGAGGAAATCGTAACATCGACAAGCGTTTATATTGGTGAGGACGGAAACCTGCTTGAAGAAAAAGCAGACA
The DNA here is from genome assembly GCF_056818865.1 of Butyribacter sp. NCBI lineage: Bacteria > Bacillati > Bacillota > Clostridia > Lachnospirales > Lachnospiraceae > Butyribacter > Butyribacter sp. Next base: position 27,059 of record NZ_DBLYGC010000029.1, on the reverse strand, counting down.
ATTGTAAGGTGCTTAAAATCCGTAATCCTATTCTTACGGATACAGACCTTATGAAGATTAAATATATGGATAAAGAGGGATTTAAGTGTGTGGATATTCCTATTACTTATTATAAGAATACATCACTTAAAAAAGCACTTGACCGTATGTGTCTTGAAGCTGACAGAGCTTACAAGGAGGGTGCAAATATTCTTATCCTTACTGACAGGGGAGTTGATGAGAACCATGTAGCTATTCCGTCACTTCTTGCAGTTGCTTCAATGCAGCAGCATCTTGTAACTACAAAGAAGAGAACAAGTGTGGCAATGATTCTTGAATCGGCAGAACCAAGAGAAGTACATCACTTTGCGACAATCTTAGGATATGGAGCATGTGCGATAAATCCTTATCTTGCACATAGCACAATAAAAGAACTTATTGACCAGAATCTTCTTGATAAAGACTATTATGCAGCAGTTGATGATTATGATTCAGCAGTTCTTCACGGAATTGTAAAAATTACTTCTAAAATGGGTATTTCTACAATCCAGTCATATCAGGGTTCAAAGATTTTTGAGGCGATTGGTATATCAGAGGATGTCATTGAGAAATACTTTACTGATACAGTATGCTGTGCAGGAGATATTACACTTGAGGATATTGAAAAACAGGTTGATGCACTTCATTCAGCAGCATTTGACCCACTTGGACTTGAGACGGATATGAACCTTGAAAGCCGTGGTCAGCATAAAGAAAGAGGACACAAAGAGGAGCATTTATATAATCCTGAGACAATTCATCTTTTACAGCAGGCTACATGGACAGGAAGTTATGAACTGTTTAAACAGTATTCAAAATGCATAGATGAAAAAGAGCATAATGTAACACTTAGAAGCATGCTTGATTTCAATTATCCTAAAAAGGGAATTTCAATTGATGAGGTTGAGAGCGTTGACGAGATAGTTAAGAGATTTAAGACAGGGGCTATGTCATATGGTTCAATTTCTCAGGAGGCACATGAGACACTTGCCATTGCGATGAATCACCTTCATGGTAAATCAAACAGTGGTGAGGGTGGTGAGAGTCTTGACAGACTTCTTACAGCAGGACAGCCTGAGGACAGATGTTCAGCAATCAAACAGGTTGCATCAGGACGTTTTGGTGTTACATCACGTTATCTTGTCAGTGCAAAAGAAATTCAGATTAAAATGGCACAGGGAGCTAAGCCGGGTGAAGGCGGACATCTTCCGGGAGGAAAGGTTTATCCTTGGGTAGCCAAAACAAGACATTCAACACCGGGTGTAAGCCTTATCTCACCTCCACCACATCATGATATCTATTCTATCGAAGATTTGGCGCAGCTTATCTATGACCTTAAGAATAGTAATAAAGATGCAAGAATATCAGTTAAGCTTGTTTCAGAAGCAGGTGTAGGAACGGTAGCGGCAGGTGTTGCAAAAGCCGGAGCAGCAGTTATTCTTATTTCAGGATATGACGGAGGTACAGGAGCAGCCCCTAGAAGTTCAATTTACAATGCAGGTCTTCCTTGGGAACTCGGTCTTGCTGAGACACACCAGACACTGATAATGAACGGACTTCGTTCACGTGTCCGCATTGAGACAGACGGTAAACTTATGACAGGGCGTGATGTACTTGTGGCTGCACTTCTCGGAGCAGAGGAATATGGTTTTGCAACAGCACCGCTTGTAACAATGGGTTGTGTAATGATGCGTGTATGTAATCTTGATACATGTCCTGTAGGTGTAGCAACACAGAATCCTGAACTCAGAAAGAGATTTAAAGGAAAACCTGAATATGTTGAGAACTTTATGAAGTTTATTGCGCAGGAACTTCGTGAGTACATGGCTTTGCTTGGAATTAAGAAAGTTGATGACCTTATCGGACGTACAGACCTTCTCAAAGTAAAGGATGACCCTAAGGTTAAGGAACATCATATCAACTTTAATGAGATAATTGATTCATCATTTGCCGGTGAGAGAAAAGAAAATAAATTCAATCCAAAGAATGTATTTAACTTTGAACTTGAAAAGACAATAGATGAGAAAGTTTTACTTCCTAAACTTAAAAAGTCACTTCAGACAGGTGAGCCTGCTAAAGTTACTGTAGATGTTACAAACATAAATCGTACATTTGGTACAATACTTGGTTCTGAGATTACAAAGAAATTCAGTGATACACTTGAGGAAGATACGATTACAGTTGAGTGTCACGGAAGCGGCGGACAGAGCTTTGGAGCATTTATTCCAAAGGGACTTAAACTTGAACTTGTCGGTGATTCAAACGATTACCTCGGAAAAGGTCTTTCGGGCGGAAAGATTGTTGTATATCCGCAGACCGGTACTAAATTCAAGGCAGAGGATAATATAATTATCGGTAACGTTGCACTGTACGGTGCTACAAGCGGTAAGGCATTCATAAACGGTATTGCAGGTGAGCGTTTCTGTGTTCGTAACTCAGGTGCTACAGCAGTTGTTGAAGGTGTCGGAGACCACGGATGTGAATATATGACAGGTGGACGTGTAGTAATACTTGGACCAACAGGAAAGAACTTTGCAGCAGGTATGAGTGGCGGTGTTGCGTATGTACTTGATGAAAACAGTGATTTATACCTTAAGCTTAACAAAGAACTTGTATCGTCACAGCCTGTTACTGACAAATATGATGTACTTGAGTTGAAGAAAATCATAGAGGAGCATGTTGAAGCTACAAATTCAGAAAAAGGAAAGAATATCCTTGAAAACTTTAGCGATTATCTTCCTAAATTTAAGAAAATTATTTCTTATGATTACAGCAAGATGCTTCAGCTCATTGCTCAGATGGAAGAGAGAGGTTTAAGCTACGAGCAGGCGCAGATAGAGGCATTTTATGCACACAAAAATCAGGCATAATCGATAATAGATACTGTGTATACGCAGACCTGGCATCCGGTCAGGCTGTGCGGTAATGTTTGAGCAGACAGGATAAGGAGGATAATTATGGGCAAACCAACCGGATTTCTTGAATATGAAAGAAAAAATAATAAGGCAGTAGAGCCTTTAGAGAGAATAAAGAATTTTAATGAATTTCACACACCTATGAGTGATAAAGATAGAAAAGAGCAGGCTTCAAGATGTATGAACTGTGGTGTTCCGTTCTGTCAGTCAGGCATGATGATAAACGGAATGGCATCAGGTTGTCCTTTGAACAATCTTGTGCCTGAGTGGAATGATCTTCTTTATCACGGATGCATGAAGGAGGCACTCCAGATGCTTCGCCAGACAAACAACTTTCCGGAGTTTACTTCGAGAGTTTGTCCGGCACTTTGTGAAGCTGCCTGCACATGTGGACTCAATGATTCACCGGTAACATGCAAGGCAAATGAAAATGCCATTGTTGAATACGGCTATGCAAATGGGCTTATGGAGGCAAGAAAACCTAAAGTCCGTACAGGAAAAAAGGTAGCTGTTATCGGGTCAGGTCCTTCAGGGCTTGCGGCAGCAGACCAGCTTAACAGAAGAGGTCATGACGTAACGGTATTTGAGAGAAATGACCACATTGGCGGACTTCTTATGTATGGCATTCCTAATATGAAACTTGAAAAATGGGTTATCGACAGAAAGCAGAAAGTCATGGAAGAAGAGGGCGTTAAGTTCATAGTAAATGCAGATGTCGGAAAGAATGTAAAAGCAGAAGATATTGTTAAAGAATATGACAGTGTCATTCTTGCATGCGGAGCATCAAATCCAAGAGACATTAAAGCAACAGGCCGTGAAGCTGATGGAATTTATTTTGCAGTTGATTTCCTTACACGTTCTACAAAACATGTACTTACAGGAAAAAAAGACGGATGGGTAGACACTAAAGGAAAAAATGTAGTTGTTATCGGTGGCGGTGATACAGGTAATGACTGCGTTGGTACAGCAGTACGACAGGGTGCAAAATCAGTAGTACAGATAGAGATGATGCCTAAACTTCCGGATGAAAGAGCAGCAAACAATCCATGGCCTGAATGGCCACGCGTCTGCAAGACTGACTATGGTCAGGAAGAAGCAATCGCAGTATTTGGAAAAGACCCTAGAATTTATCAGGCAACAGTAAAAGAGTTTATTGCTGATAAGAACGGTAAATTAAAGAAAGTTAAACTTGTAAAACTTGAGCCAAAGAAAGATACAAAGACAGGCAGATTAAATATGACCGAGATACCGGGAAGTGAGTTTGAGATACCGGCAGACTATGTACTTATCGCTGCAGGTTTCCTTGGAACTCAGGAATATGTTGCCAAAGCGTTTGGAGTAAAATTAAATGCCCGTACAAATGTTGAGACAGCCGTGGGAAGCTATAAAACGTCAGTGGATAAGGTGTTTACGGCGGGAGATATGCATCGTGGCCAGTCACTTGTAGTATGGGGAATAAATGAGGGACGACATGTAGCGAAAGAAGTAGATGAGTTCCTTATGGGTTACACAAATCTTGCATAAAAAAATTGCCATAAAAATAATTGTAAAGTCCTAAAAATATAAATATAATTCATTTAAACAGGGGTGCCGCATAACAGCCGGTACTCCTGTTTATTTGGATTTATACGGCTGGTTATGGTCTTGAAAAAAATGGTACTGTATTTATGTAAAACAAAAATGAATAAATATAACTGGAAAATGAATAAAAATGATTGCAAATTACTTTGACACATTGGCGTTTTTTATGTATAATAGGAACAATGTGTAGACATATATAAATGATGCAAGGAGGAAGAATGATGGCAAAATATACCAGACAGGATATAGTGGATTTGATAGATGATGAAGATATAGAATTTATACGTCTTCAATTTACAGATATATCCGGAAATTTAAAGAACATGGCCACCACAATAGATCAGCTTGACAAGATTTTAGACGGACATTATAAGTTCGATTGTGCAGCTATTGAAGGTTTCCGTGGTACTGGATATGAAGAATTATTTTTAGTTCCGGATTTAGATACATTTGTTATATTTCCCTGGCGTCCACAGCATGGCAAGGTTGCACGCTTTTTATGCGATGTTGTCAAACCTGATGGTACACCGTTTGACGGTGACAGCAGATATATTTTAAAGAAAGTTATTTCAGAGGCAAAGGAACTTGGATACGAATTTAGGGTAGCCATCAAGAATGAGTTCTTCCTTTTTGACCTCGGCGAAAATGGAGAGCCGACCAATCATTCAAGTGAACAGGGCGGCTATTTTGATGTCGGGCCTGCTGATGGTGGTGAAAATGCAAGACGTGATATGGTGCTTTATCTTGCAGATATGGGAATAAGTGTTGAGACTTCTTATCATTCGGATGAGGCGGCGCAGCATGTTCTTGACTTAAGCTATGCAGATGCACTTGACATGGCAGACAATATTATGACTGCAAGGCTTGTCATTCGTACCGTTGCAAAAAGACACGGTGTGAATGCGACGTTTATGCCAAAGCCAAAGAAGGATACAAAAGGTTCCGGGGCACATTATACATTTGCTTTATATAAGGATGGAAAAAATGTTTTTAATGATGAAAATGATGACCTTGGTGTAAGCAAAGAGGGATATCAGTTTATGGCAGGACTGCTAAGTCATATTGCAAATATGTCGCTCATAAATAACCCTATAGTCAATTCTTATAAAAGATTGATACCGGGATATCTTGCACCTGTTACCGTGGGATGGTCATCTACCAATTCGAGTCCACTTATAAGGCTTACTTCCATAGGAAGTGACGGAGCAAGAATAGTTCTCAGAAGCCCTGATGGGGCATCAAATCCGTATCTTGTTATTGCGGCATGTCTGGCGGCAGGACTTAGCGGTATAAAAGAAGGACTTGAACCTCCGGTCTGTATGGATGATTTATCTGAGAAAGAGGCAAAAAAATGCGAAACTCTTCCAAGGACACTTTATGAAGCAGTAAAGCTCTTTGAAGAAGATGATTTCCTGCAGGAGGTTGTCGGTGCGCATATTTCTGAGCATCTGATAAAGAGTAAAGATCAGGAATGGAATGAATACTGCACACAGGTAACTCTTTGGGAGACAAAAAGATATCTGACCAGTTTATAGAATTAATCGTTTATACAGCAGCAGACAGGAGGTTTCTGCATGGCAGATTTAATTATAGCGTTTCCTAAATTGGACGATGCGAAAAACTTAAGAAAGCTTCTTGTTCGTAATGGTTATGATGTAAACATGGTTTGTGACAGTGGAGCACAAATAGTAGGTGCGGTAAATGAACTTGATGGAGGTATCATTATTTCAGGATATAAATTTTCGGATATGCATTATTCGGAGATAAATGATTACCTGCCAAAAGGGTTTAATATGCTGTTACTTGCGTCTCCTGCAAAACTTGAGGATTGTGACTTAGACGGTATTGTTTCTCTCGCCATGCCTTTTAAAGTACAGGATTTACTGAACACTTTGGAAATGATGATGGTTCAGTACAACAGATGGAAGAAGAAACAGAAGAAGAAACCGAAAGCCAGATCTGAAAATGACCGAAAAGTGATTACGACAGCTAAAGAGCTTTTGATGGAACGTAATCAAATGACAGAAGATGAAGCACATCATTATATTCAAAAACTTAGTATGGACAGTGGTACAAATATGGTAGAAACCGCTGAAATGATATTAGAACTTAATGGAAAGGAATGGGAACTTTAGTATGAAGAAGGCGTTTCTTATATTAGAAGATGGAACAGTATTTGAAGGAAAAAGTATTGGCGCAGACAAAGAAATAATTTCAGAGATAGTTTTCAATACATCGATGACAGGTTATTTAGAGGTTCTAACAGACCCAAGTTATGCAGGACAGGCTGTCACGATGACATATCCGCTTATCGGCAATTATGGCGTATGTTATAAGGATATGGAATCAAAAAAAGGCTGGCCTGACGGATTTATAGTAAGAGAGCTTGCGAGAATGCCAAGCAACTTCCGTTCAGAAGATACTGTACAGCATTTCCTTGAAGAAAATGATATTCCGGGTATCTGCTCTATTGATACAAGAGCACTCACAAAGATTCTTCGTGAAAAGGGTACAATGAATGGAATGATAACAACAAATGAGAACTATAATCTTGATGAGATTATTCCAAAACTTAAAGAATATACGGTTACGGGAGTTGTAAAAAAGGTTTCCTGTGATGAAATAGAAAAATATGTTCCGGGAGATATAGGTTCAGATAAAGTTGCTGCAGATAAAAACATTGCAGTTATAGATGTAGGAACAAAGAAAAACATTATAAGATGTCTTTTGAACAGAGGATGCAATGTAACAGTTTATCCCTGTGATTTTGATGCGGATGAGGTTATTGCGTCAAAACCTGACGGAATTATGATAACAAACGGACCGGGAGATCCGGCAGAGTGTGTTGATATTATCGCCCAGGTAAAGAAACTCGCTGATTCGGGAATTCCTGTTTTCGCAATTTGTCTCGGCCATCAGCTTATGGCACTTGCACATGATGCAAAGACATATAAAATGAAATACGGACATAGAGGAGCAAACCATCCTGTTAAAAATCTTGAGACAGGAAAAGTATATATATCTTCACAGAATCATGGATATGTAGTAGATGCAGACGGAATAGACGCATCAGTTGCAAAACCTTGGTTCGTAAATGTAAATGACGGAACTATTGAGGGACTTGAATATATCGGTAAGCCTGTAAAAACAGTACAGTTTCATCCAGAAGCAAATGCAGGCCCTAAAGACTCAGAGATGTTGTTTGATGAATTTATGAAGATGATTGGAGGAAATAAATAATGCCAAAGATGGAAGGAATCAAGAGAGTACTTGTAATCGGTTCAGGTCCTATTGTAATCGGACAGGCCGCAGAGTTTGATTATGCAGGAACACAGGCATGCCGTTCTCTTAAAGAAGAAGGGATGGAAGTTATCCTTGTCAATTCCAATCCTGCAACTATTATGACAGATAAAGATATTGCAGATAAAGTTTATATAGAACCTCTTACCACAGAGGTATTGCAGCACATCATCGAGGTTGAAAAGCCGGACAGTCTCCTTCCTAATATGGGTGGACAGGCAGGACTTAATCTTGGTATGGAACTTGCAGAATCAGGATTTCTTGACAGTCATGGAGTAAAACTTCTTGGAACAACGGCTGAAACTATCAGAAACGCAGAGGGACGTCAGGAATTTAAAGACCTTATGGAAAGAATCGGGGAGCCATGTGCATCATCTGAACTTGTAGAAAATATTGAGGATGGTATTGCATTTGCAAATAAGATTGGTTATCCGGTTGTTCTAAGACCGGCGTACACACTTGGAGGTTCAGGCGGCGGTATAGCACACAACGAGGAAGAACTTGTTGAAATCCTTTCAAACGGTCTCAGACTTTCAAGAGTAGGTCAGGTACTTGTAGAGAGATGTATTGCCGGATGGAAAGAAATTGAATATGAGGTAATGCGTGACAGCAACGGAACATGTATTACTGTCTGCAACATGGAAAATCTTGACCCTGTAGGAGTTCATACAGGTGACAGTATCGTAGTTGCACCATCTCAGACATTATCAGATAAAGAGTATCAGATGCTCCGTACATCTGCATTAAAGATTATTGATGAACTTGGAATTACAGGTGGATGTAACGTACAGTTTGCACTTCATCCTACATCATTTGAATATATAGTAATCGAGGTAAATCCTCGTGTAAGCCGTTCTTCGGCTCTCGCTTCAAAAGCAACAGGATATCCTATTGCAAAAGTTTCAGCAAAGATTGCACTCGGTTATACACTTGATGAGATACCAAACGCCGTAACAGGAAAGACCTATGCAAGTTTTGAGCCTGCACTTGACTATGTAGTAGTTAAGATACCTCGTCTTCCGTTTGATAAGTTTATCAGTGCAAAGAGAACTCTTACTACACAGATGAAAGCAACCGGTGAGGTTATGAGTATCTGCACAAACTTTGAGGGCGGACTTATGAAAGCTATAAGATCACTTTCACAGCATGTTGACTGTCTTGAGACAGGAGATTATGACAATATGTCTGATGAGGAAGTGCTTGAACATCTTTCGGTAGTAGATGACCGCAGAATTTACCTTATCGCAGAAATTCTACGCCGTGGAATTGCATCTTATGATGAGATTCATGAAGTTACAAAGATTGACAAATGGTTTATCGATAAACTTGCAATCCTTGTTGAAATGGAGAAGAAGATTAAGGAGTCAAAAGGAAATCTTGACAAGGAATTATTAAAAGAGGCAAAGAGACTTGAGTTCCCTGACAATGTTATCGCACGCTGGACAGGAAAAACAGAGGAAGAAATTAAAAATCTCCGTTATGAATACGGTATTACGGCAGCGTTTAAGATGGTTGATACATGTGCCGCTGAGTTTGCTTCAGAGACACCATATTATTACAGCTGTTTCGATGGAATGAACGAAGTTGAAGATAAAACTGAAAAGAAAAAAATTATGGTACTTGGTTCAGGACCTATCAGAATCGGACAGGGTATCGAGTTTGATTACTGTTCAGTTCACAGCGTATGGGCTCTCAAACAGGAGGGTTATGAGACAATTATCGTAAACAATAACCCGGAGACAGTAAGTACTGACTTTGATATAGCAGATAAACTTTACTTTGAGCCACTCACACCGGAAGATGTTGAAAATATTGTCCGTCTTGAAAAGCCTGACGGAGCAGTAGTTCAGTTCGGTGGACAGACAGCCATAAATCTTACTGAGTCCCTTATGAAGATGGGTGTCAAAATTCTTGGAACAAGTGCAGAGGACGTAGATGCTGCAGAGGACAGAGAATTATTTGACCAGATTCTTGAAGAGTGCAAGATACCTAGAGCAAAGGGTGATACAGTATTTACTACAGAGGAAGCTCTTAAGGTTGCAAATGAACTCGGTTATCCTGTACTTATTCGTCCTTCATATGTACTTGGTGGACAGGGTATGCAGATAGCAGTATCTGATGATGATATTAAAAAATTCATGCAGATAGTTACAAGATACCATCAGGAGCATCCTATCCTTATCGATAAGTATCTTATGGGAAAAGAGATAGAAGTAGATGCAGTATGCGACGGTGAGGATATTCTTATTCCGGGTATTATGGAACACATTGAGAGAGCCGGCATTCATTCAGGCGACAGTATTTCGGTATATCCGGCACAGACCATTACAGAGAGAATTCAGGACATGCTTGTTGACTACACAAGAAAACTTGCTAAGTCACTTCATGTAATCGGACTTATCAATATACAGTTTATTGTTTACCATGATCAGGTATATGTAATCGAGGTAAATCCTCGTTCAAGCCGTACAGTACCATATATCAGCAAGGTTACAGGTATTCCTATTGTAGACCTCGCAACAAAAGTTATCCTTGGTGCTAAGGTTAAAGATTTTGGTTACGGAACAGGTCTTGCAAAGAAGTCAAAATATATTGCAATAAAGATGCCGGTATTCTCATTTGAAAAACTTAGAGGTGCAGAGATAAGCCTTGGACCTGAGATGAAATCAACAGGAGAGTGTCTCGGTATATCTAAAGACTTTAACGAAGCACTTTACAAGGCATTCAAGGGAGCGGGAGTAGATCTTCCAAAGCACAAGAAGATGATAATTACTCTTAATGATGCCGACAAAGAAGAGGGAATCGAGATTGCTAAACGTTTTAAGAAACTTGGCTATGATATATTCTCTACAAGAGGAACAGCCAAGGTATTTAACGAAGCAGGAGTTCTTGCAATCCCTGTAAACCGTATAAATGAAGAAGCACCTACGCTTATGGATCTGCTTCTCGAACATCAGATAGACCTTGTAATAGATACACCGACACATGATGATAAACTTAAAGATGGTTTCATCATCAGAAGAACTGCTATTGAGACAGGTGTAAATTGTCTTACATCGCTTGATACGGCAGCAGCACTTCTTACATCACTTGAGACAGAGGGCAAAGATAAGCTTTCTATTGTAGATGTGGCTACTATCTCAGAGCAGCACGAGGTGTAAAATGATGTCGTGGTATCCTTGATGATGCTATTGCATTGCTTTTGCAAATTGTGTTAAAAAATTTATAAAAAAATGCAACCTTCTTTAAATAACCGGGTTATTATAAGTAGAAAGCAAAATTGTCATAAGTTTAATTTCTTATGATGTTTGTTTTCAATAATAACGGAAGTTTAAAGGAGGTTTTTTTATGAGAAAAGACATGATTGCAAAGGTATTTGCATTATTTATGACACTTGTAATAGCAGGAACGACGACCGGATGTGGCGGCAGAAAGACAAGTCTTAATGAAAAAGGAAACAAAAATGTAGATACGCAAAAAATATCTGATAATCAGAAAAAGGATGGTGAGTCATTAAGTAGTGAAGTACAAGACAAGAAAAAGAAACTTGTTGGAAAAAAGAAAAAATTACCTGTAAATTTGTCAAAGAAAGAAGTTAAAAACTATAAACAGATTTATAAAGATTATAACAGCAGTCTTTTATATCATTTTCTTAAACAGAGCTGGGGGGATAATCCACAACAGGGGCTTGTTGCCTGCTCAAACATCAATATGTATCTTGCAAGCGGAATGCTCTCGGAAATGACTGCAGGGCAGAGTCGGGAACAGATATTAAATTCATTTAGCAAAAATATGTTTAGAGCAGCTGTTTCGGATTACATAAATGCAAATGACAGAGAGGAGAAAGAAAGGGAGGAAGAACAGAAGATAGTAAGAAAGATGATGGGGTATATAAGCGGCAAAATAAAATCCGAAAATTGTTCTTTGGGTAATTCAGTATGGCAAAGTGATAAATATGATTATTCCGGAGGAGTCGACACAATACTTAAAAATGATTATAATGCGTATAGTTTAACGGGAGAGATGGGAAGTAAAAGTTTTAATAATAAAATAAATAAATGGATTGATGAGCAGACAGGTGGTAAGATAAAAGGTAATCTGAAAACAAATAAAGACATGGCTATGCTAATGTTGTCGGCCGTAAATTTTAAGGAGCAGTGGAATGTCAGATTTGATAAAGATAATACAAAGACAGGTATATTCTACGGTCAGTCTAGATACACCTGTGGCAATACAACTGAGGAGGAAAAGATTGATAAGGAAAAATGCAGCTTTTTAAATTCAGAGTATGCTTATGCCTATACCGAGAATGGCAGGTATCAGGCAGTTTCGATACCCATGACAAATGCAAATATGAATATAATACTGCCAAAGGAAAATGTGGCAGCAGACAAACTCATAAATAAAAAGGATGCAAAGCAGATAATTTCATTGTGTAACAAATTCAATAAAAAATGGGATTATTCTAAGATAGTAAGATTTTCAATGCCTAAACTAGATTTTAAAAGTGAACTTGAATTAAATCCATTGATGCAGGATATGGGTATAAAAAATATTTTTGATGGGAAAAAAGCAGATTTTTCTAAAATGTTTGTGTCAGATGGAGAAAATAAATCAGAAGGTGGAATTTATGTTAGTAAAGCAAAACAAAAAAGCAGGCTGACGATTGACGAAAACGGATGCAGTATGGCCTCATATACAGAGGTTGCCCTTGTGGGGTTTGCAGACGAAAAAAAGGATACTGTCACAATGAATTGTAACAGACCATTTATTATAATAGTTTCAACAAGTGACGGTCTTCCGATATTTATGGGAGCAGTAAATAGAGTTATAGAAAAATAAAAAACATACAGCATACAGGATGCAGATGCAATCAAAGGCTGAACTGTTACTGGTATAAAACGGAAATCAATTATAAACATTGAAATTTTGACTTAACAAAAAGGAGATACATGGAAGATGAGAAAATAGTACAGTTGATATGGGACAGAAATGAAAACGGTATTAACGAATTATCTGAAAAATATGACCGTTATTGTTTTTGTATTTCAGAGCGTATTGTACATGATGAGGAAGATGCAAAAGAGTGTGTAAATGATACATGGCTAAGGACATGGAATACGATTCCACCAAGCCGCCCGTCAGTGCTTAGTACATTTCTTGCCAAGATAGTTAGAAATCTGTCGCTTAACAGGTATAGGGATATGCACGCATTAAAAAGAGGAGGGAGTAGTGTGAATATTGCGATAGAGGAACTTAATGAATGTATAACTGACGGAAAGACCGTGGAAAAAGACATGGAATATAAACTTCTTACAGAGTCGATAGAAGATTTTTTGTGGAAACAGACTAAGAGAAACCGTACCGTCTTTTTGAAACGATATTTCTATGTTATGGATATTAAGGAAATCGCTGAGGAGCTTGATATAAAAGAGGGTACGGTAAAATCAATCCTTAGCCGTATGAGAAAGAAACTTGCCGTATGGCTTGAAAAGGAGGCGGTAGTGTGAGCGAAAAAGAGGCAGAAAAGCTGATGTATGCCATTGGCGATGTTTCAGAAGAAATGCTAAAAGAAGCAGAGGATTATTCAGAAAATATTAAAAAGATGTCTTTTAGACAAAAGAGATTAAAAAAATATGCAAAAACGGTATTTGCCATCGGGACAGCCGCAGCAGTTATAGGTTGTGCGTTACTTGTATATGAAAAACCGAAAAAGTCATATAAAAATGATTTAAGGCCGACAGGGCAGAATATTGAAAAAAACTATGATAAAAGCAAGAATGATGATTCTATGGATGAAAGTGAGACATTTAATTATGCGTCAGAAAATATACATATCTATAATCCTGAGATAACAGAGGAAGAAACACAGGACTCTGACGGAACACGAACCAGCGTGTTCCAGGATATAGCAGCAGGATATGATGAAAATATATCCGACACGCAGAAAAATAAAAAAAGTGGGACAGAAGATGATGTAAGTACAGATTATGATAAAACGGAGGAAAAAACCAGTGGTTCGGTTAAAAGTGAGGACAATTGTGCTGATGGTACAGAAATAAGAACTAACAAAAAACAGAAATTAAAAGTCCATGCAACAAAAGACGGAGAGATAATAAAAATCCAATTTATATTGCAATTTGGCAAAGCTGGTGATGGAGACACATATATTTGCAATGTTAAAGAGATAAATGCCAGTATGTCGATAGAAAAAAAAGTTTCATCTGACAAAGACAGCAATTGGAAAGAAAATAAAAAAGTAAAAGTTGTGTGTAAATCTGGAACAAAGCTGATGTTTACAGCCAATATGACAAAAAAACAGCAGTCGGAGGAAGATATAAAGCTGTCAGAAATAAATGTGAAATTTAAAGAAAAGGGACATAAAATATCAGATGGATTTAATATGACAGTGCGAAAGGAAAATGACGGATATTATTCATATATGAAAAAATAGAAAGAGGAAATAAGTATTATGTTGTATGCTGTTAGGAGATTTTTTTGTAAATATGTGGTACAATAAAAATGATTATGAAGATCAACGAATGACTATAAGGATTCATGATGATGTTGAAAATAACTATGTTGAGCATATCAAGATGTCATGTGAAATTACTGTTAAAGGGCCTTATCTGAATTACTCAAGATGTTATTTGTATATTGGAAATACGCAGAAAGTAAAAGTGTGTGATAAAAAAGGAACTTTGAAATGTAAGGTAAATGGCATTACAATAAAGAAGAAAGTCACAGTACATAAGAATGTATATACACAGCCCTCTGCAAAAATTAAAGATATGCTTCTCGACAGGATATATTATCATGTTGTAAAGACATATTTTTCAGGGAACAAACTTAAAGTCAAGATAAAATTATATAATACATATACTGACAGAAAATTAAAAGTTATAAAGGCACTTGATGTAAAAATATATGCAAATGGCGGATGTCTGCACCAGAGAGTGATTAATAAGAAAGTGAATATGAAAGCATACAGTTCAAAAACGATAACGGTAACAGTATCAAAAAACAGTAAAATGAAACATACTATAGATTTGAGAAATAATGCTTTTACTTCGGATATAAATCTGCAGACGGCATATTACAGCTATAAATATACATATTAAGTTAAATAAATAAGCCGTATTCTAAAATGATAATGATATTTAGAATACGGCTTATTGTTTTTAATGCAAAGTTATACAAGATATAAATGTTTAACGATATTTTTATCGTTATGAAATTATGAAAGATTGTTAATTATTTTGTCAAAAATATCAAATACATAAATTTTTTCCTTCTCCGAAAAACCATTAAGGCATATCTCTTCAAGCTTTTCAAATTCGGAATAAACTTCTTCAGCAGTTTTTTTCCCTTTTGTCGTAAGATAAATTTTATGTGCGTGTTTTTGACCTGCAGTTAATACTTTTTCACGATATATAAAATCAGCTTTTTCCATGTTATTAAGTATGGATGTCATAGATGGGGGAGTTATTCTGCAGATAGAGGCAAGTTCTTTCTGGGTGTATCCGTCTGTCTTTCGGAGTATATACAAAACTTTTGGCTGTGCATTTGAAAGATTAAGCCTTTCAAAAATGGCCTGGCTGCGTTTTGCGTGTGCTGCGGAAAGTTCAAGCAGTTTTAAGAAAAATTTCTCATTCATATGTAAAATCCTCGTTTGATAGTAAATATTAACTGTTACTATTAACTATTAATTGTTAAAAAGTCTTTTTGCAAAATTGTAAAAACCGTGATCCATTACTGTAGCATCATGCCCACCGGTTGTTTTGTACCATATATGTTTAGTGTTGTTTTTAACAAGTGCATTGTGATATGTTTCAGGAATGTCAAAAACAACTGTATCGTTTTTGGCTGCAACAATCATTAAAAGAGTGTTGTCGGCATATTCATCGTTTAACTTAAATGTATCTGTTTTAAAAAGACCGTCTTCAGCTATTCCGTTCATTTCATATGCAAAAAGTCCGGGAGCAGGGCAGAAACCTCCTATATATCCAAAAGTGTCCTGCATTGAAAGACCGATATAAAGTGCAGTGCGTCCACCCATTGAAAAACCGGCAATTGCTGTGTTTTCACGACCTTCTGCTACCGAATAATTTTCTTTTATATAAGGCATAAGATTGTCACGAAGATCATTTATGAAATTGTCAAATGCACGATAATTGTCAAGTGAAAACTGGTCGGCAACATATGTATCGTTAGCTCTGGCACGACAGTTTGGAAGGACTAATATCATTTCCCTGGCTGTTTTTGCTGCAATCATGTTTCCGATAATAGTGTCGGCATTTGCATTGAGCCAGTCGGTGTGATCCTGTCCAAGACCATGCAAAAGATAACATACAGGATATGCCTTGTTTTTATCATAGTTTAGCGGCAAAATGATGGCACAGGTTCGCATTTTATTGGTTGTAGTTGAAAAGTATGTATCATATTTTACTTTGCCGTAAGTTATACTGTTGTCTCTTTCAGTGTATGCAAATGAGACCGGATAATTTGTATCTCCGTCATACGGATCTGGTTTTGTAACTGATTTATTTTTCACTGTAACAGCACAGCTGTAGGTCTTTTTATTATATTTTGCCATGATTTTAGCCTTACCTTTCTTTTTGGCATGTATTGTTCCATTAGCAGTAATGGTAACAACAGATTTATTACTTGATTTCCATTTTATCAGTTTTGCTTTTGAAATGGAAACATTTTTTAATTTGATTTTTTTACTCTGTCCTGTAGTAAGTGTCATTTTTTTGTGACTTAAAACAGGCTTTTGGTTTGAATTTGCATTTGTTGAAATAGCAGGCTGTAATGATAACGACAATATTGATATTTATTTTTTGTCAATAGTAATAAAAAGTTCTTGCACTAAAAAATACCATACTCTGAAAACTAGAATAAAATCTGAGTTTTTTGAGTATGGTATTTATATTGTTTATTATTAGTATTATGATTGTATTGAGTTGTGTTTTAGCAGGTGATAACCGTACCTGTTTTTCCTGAAATTCCTTCAAGAGCAGTATCAATACTTGTGATGATTGCTTTATGTTCTTTTGATGAGGATGCAAAAGAAACGGCAGCTTCTACCTTAGGAAGCATTCCGCCTTCATTAAACTGCTTGTCTGCAATATATTTTGTAGCATCCTCAACAGAGATTGTGTCAAGTGGCTGTTCATTGTCAGTGCCAAAGTTGAGGCAGACTTTTTCAACGCCGGTAAGGAGAAGGAGAACATCTGCTCCAAGTTCTTCAGCAAGACATGAACTTGTGACATCTTTTTCAATGACGGCACTTGCACCTTTAAGCCTTGTACCCTGCTGTAATACAGGTATTCCGCCGCCACCGGCAGCTATAACTATCTGACCTGCATCCATAAGTGTCTTTATCGCATCTGTTTCATAGATTTCCATTGGACGTGGAGCCGCAATAACTCTCTTGTAGCCTTTTCCTTCGATTTCTACTACATGGTTTCCTTTTTCTTCTTCTGCTTTTGCTTCTTCGGCTGTCATATATCTGCCGATTTCCTTTGTAGGATAAGAGAAAGCGGTATCGAAAGGATCAACTCTTACCTGAGTGATAATAGTAGATACAGGTTTATATATACCTCTGTTTAAAAGTTCTGTACGAATTTCATTCTGAAGATCGTAACCTATGTATCCCTGGCTCATGGCGCTGCATATAGACATTGGAGCAACAGTGTTTGTAGGTTCAAGACGGCTGTATTCTCTCATGGCAGAGTGAATCATGCCTACCTGTGTACCGTTGCTGTGCGTGATAACTATATCATATTTTGCTTCAACTAAATCTGCGATAGCAGATGCAGCGTTTTTAACGGCTTCTTTTTGTTCCGGAAATGTTTTTCCGAGTGCACTGTGTCCAAGTGCTACGACAATTTTCTTTCCCATAATAAAATCTCCAATCTTATATTTATTTTGTAAATCTTTGTACTTTTTAGTCTGAATATTATATAATTTTAACATGACACATGAATAAATTCAAGCGAGTAATACTTATGAATTATTTTCGCTGTGGCTGCTGTTAAAATATTTTGTGATTAAATTTTGTGTATTATTTATCAGATTATTAGGGTTGTTAATGTTAGCAAAATATGGGAAAATTTAATAAAAAGATACACCGTTGTATTACAAGCTATAGCTAAAATTATAATTAAGGTTATAATGAAAATGACATTGGGTGTAAAATGTTTTTTTGGCTTTTGCACCCAATGTGTTTAAAAATATATAAAATGAGGTATAAGTATATGGAATATATAAATCCAATAATTTCGGGGTTTTATCCTGACCCGAGCATTTGCAGAGTTGGGGATGATTTTTATCTGGTAAACAGTTCATTTGAGTATTTTCCGGGGATTCCTGTTTTTCACAGCAAAGATTTGATAAATTGGGAGCAGATAGGGCATTGTATATCAAGACCGGAGCAGCTTACGCTTAGGCAGGGCGTGCCAAATTGTGTGGGAATTTACGCGCCGACCATAAGGTACCATGAAGGTATTTTTTATGTGATTTCTACAAATGTTGCTTGTGGCGGAAAAGATGAGGGAAATTTTATAGTATGGACTGACAATCCTTACGATGAGTGGTCAGATCCTGTTTTTATTGACCTGCCGGGAATCGATTCGTCACTTTTTTTTGATGATGATGGCAGAGTGTATTATACGGGTGCCTTTGACAATGGAATATTTATCAGTGAACTCAAATTTTCATATAAATATGATGAGAATGGCAGGGTTACGGATATGTCGTGTGATGTTGTCTCGGATAGAAAAGTAATATGGAACGGTACCGGCGGAAATGACCCTGAGGGACCGCATCTATACAAAATAAACGGCTGGTATTATCTGCTTATTTCAGAAGGCGGTACAGAATTCTGCCATATGATAACAATTGCGCGCAGTAGAGACATCCTTGGAGAATATGAATCATGTCCACGCAATCCTGTTTGTAGCAACAGGTCAACATCACTTCCTATCAAGGGAACAGGTCATATGGATATAGTTTGTGATAAATTTGGAGACTGGTGGGGAGTTTGTCTTGGAAACCGTCCTATTACATATCCGTTTAAACATAATCTCGGAAGAGAGACATTTTTAGTGCCTATGGTATGGGATGAGGGTGGATGGCCTGTTATCGGAAGAGACGGTCTGCTTGACGAGAAAATAGAAACTGACAGAAAACTGCTTAGTGGGGTTGTTCAAAAGTCGATGACAGACGAGGGAAAATATTTTCACGATGATTTTAAAGGAGATAAACTAAAACAGGACTGGAATTTTATTTATAATACAACATCAAAATATGCATCTTTGGATAAAGATGGAGGACTGCTTTTATATGGAACAAAATCATCTGTTATATCGAGTGATGAGGCTGCATGGGTCGGTTACAGACAAAAACATCATGAGTTTACGGCAGAAACCTGTATTGAATTTGGAGATATATTTGACGGAGGTGAGGCGGGTCTTTCTGTTTATATGAATAATAAACATCATTACGAGCTTGCGGTTACAGTGATTGAAGGGGTAAAGTGGCTTATTTTCAGAAGATGTATAGGTTCGCTTATAAATGAAGAAAAAATTACGACGTTAAATAATGATACGGTTCGTGTGAGACTTGAGGCGTTGAAAAACGAAAATGGAGAAAATATTTATTGTTTCAGTTACAATAAGGATGAAAATTGGATTAAAGCAGGGGAAGGTGAGGCTGCTTATCTGACAACGGAAGTTGGAGGAAAATTTACAGGAAATTATATTGCCCTATATGCCAGTGGGAACGGAAAAGAGAATATGAAAGCTGTAAAGTTTGATATGTTTGATTATAAAGGGATGATATGATGCAAGGGTTAAAAGCAGATAGTAATGTACGATTACATACAAATTGCTATCAGACAGATTGACCAGTATTGTATAAAAATCACAAAAATCGACCGTATTTTCAAAAGTGGATGTGCAATATGTCAAAAAGTAAAAAAATGTAATAAAAGGCTTTTCAAATTAAAGTTAGTATGATATACTTCATATCAGTTGATAAAGAAGTACAGAACAAGGGCGTTCTCAATTTAAACAATTGAGTACGCCTTTTTTGCTAGAATGAATGACATAAGCTGTACCACAACTTATATGGTGCCCGGGCGACAGCATAGGAATGACATAATTATTCCGGACACTTTATATAATAAAATAGTTTAAAGGAGTAAATTCTTTTAGCTATTATAGAATATTGAAATATTAATATGAAAGGAAGGTAACGGAATGGAAAATAATGTTATCGAACAGGTTTTTGGGAAAGACGTATTTAATGATGAAGTAATGCAGGCTAAGCTTCCAAAGGATGTATATAAATCTTGGAAGAAGACACTTGAGAGTGGAGCAGACCTTGATATTGAAATTGCAAATGTAGTTGCTCATGCAATGAAAGAGTGGGCACTTGAGCATGGTGCTACACATTATACTCATTGGTTCCAGCCGATGACAGGTGTTACAGCAGAAAAGCATGACTCATTCCTCAGTCCTGCATCAGAGAGCAAGCCTGTTCTTGAGTTTTCAGGAAAAGAACTTATAAAGGGTGAGCCGGATGCTTCTTCATTCCCTTCAGGAGGTCTTCGTGCAACATTCGAGGCAAGAGGATATACAGCGTGGGATTGTACATCACCAGCATTCCTGCAGGAGGATGCAGCAGGTGTTACGCTTTGCATTCCTACAGCATTTTGCTCATATACAGGTGAGGCACTTGACAAAAAGACTCCGCTTCTTCGTTCAATGGAGGCAATCAGCAAACAGGCTGTTCGTATAGTTAAATTGTTTGGCATGGATGATGTCAAAAAAGTATCTTGTTCAGTAGGACCTGAGCAGGAATATTTCCTTGTAGACAGAGATAAATATTTACAGCGTAAGGATCTTATCTTTACAGGTCGTACATTGTTTGGCGCACCTGCTCCTAAGGGACAGGAACTTGATGACCATTACTTTGGAGCAATCAAAGAGCGTATTGCTTCATTTATGAAAGATCTTAACATCGAGCTTTGGAAACTTGGTATTCTTGCTAAGACACAGCATAATGAGGTAGCTCCTGCACAGCATGAGATGGCTCCTATCTTTACAACAGCAAATATTTCAACAGACCACAACCAGTTAGTTATGGAGATTATGAAGAAAGTAGCAAAGAGACATAATCTTGAGTGTCTTCTTCATGAGAAGCCATTTGCAGGCGTAAATGGTTCAGGTAAACATAATAACTGGTCAATTGTTACTGATACAGGAGTGAACCTTCTTGAACCAGGAAAGAAACCACATGAGAATACAGTATTCCTTCTTTTCCTTGCAGCAATTATCAAGGCTGTAGATGAGAATGCAGAACTTCTCAGACTTTCAGCTTCAAATCCTGGAAATGACCACAGACTTGGTGCAAACGAGGCACCTCCGGCAATTATTTCAATGTTCCTCGGAGAACAGCTTGAAGATGTTGTTGAGCAGATTGTTAAGGGTGATGTTTCATCTTCAATTCAGGGAAGCAAGCTTGATACAGGTGTTCATGTACTCCCTGTACTCAAGAAAGATGCTACAGACAGAAACCGTACATCACCATTTGCATTTACAGGAAACAAATTTGAGTTCAGAATGCTTGGTTCTTCAATGTCAATAGCAGGTGCAAACTTTGTACTTAATACAATCGTTGCTGATACATTACAGGATTTTGCAGATGAACTTGAAGGTGCTGCAGATTTCGATAAAGCAGTAAAGGAACTCATCAAAAAGACTGTTACAGAGCATCAGAGAGTTATCTTTAATGGTGACGGATATTCAGATGAGTGGGTAGCAGAAGCTGAGAGAAGAGGACTTCCGAATGTTAAGTCTATGGTTGAGGCTGTACCATATCTTGTGACAGACAAATCAATTGCCCTTTTTGAAAGACAGAATGTACTTTCTAAGGCAGAACTTGAATCAAGAGCAGAAATCAACTATGAGAATTATTCAAAGACAATAAATATCGAAGCTAAGACTATGATTGATATGGCTGGAAAACAGTTTATCCCTGCTGTTATCTCATATGTAACAAGCCTTGCTGACTCAGTAAACACAGTAACAGCAGCATGTGCAGCAGCAGATGTGTCAGTACAGACAGAGCTTCTTACAAAATGCTCTTCACTCCTTGCTAAGGCTCAGAAAGCACTTGCAAATCTTGAAAAAGTAACTGCAGAAGCAGCAGGTAAAGAAGAGGGACAGGAGCAGGCATTATTCTTTAAGAATACAGTATTTACAGCAATGGAAGAACTTCGTGCACCAATTGATGAATTAGAGATGATAGTAGATCAGGAATTTTGGCCTGTACCATCATATGGTGACTTATTATTTGAAGTATAATGCATACTTATAGAATTGCTTTCATATTAATATTCCCAAATATATAATGAAGAAAAGAGAAACTGCATAGTTTATTATGCGGTTTCTTTTTTCTTAACTGAACGATTACTTCCTTCATAAACGGTTTTAGATGAAAACTTGAACGAAGAAACGAATTTGTGGTACAATAGGCATAAATGAATGGAATGACTGGCAGGAAAGCAAAGTATGTAAGTTCCAAAAGTCATTTACATAAAAATAAAATTTCAGTTGGAAAATTATCGGGAGGTATATAGTGGCTCAGAATGAAAAAGATGAAAACGAAAGAATAACAATAAAAGAAGTATTTGGTAAGTGGTTTGGACTTTTTTTAGTGCTGATTTCGGCAGCGGTAGTTTATCTGCTGATTATAAATCTTGATGACATTTTTTCAGGATTTATGTTTATGCTTAGTGTTTTGAAACCTGTAATTTATGGTGCGATTATCGCATATCTTTTAAATCCGCTTACAAAAATGTATTATCGTCTGTTGTTAAAAGGATATGAGAAAAAAGGCAAAAGTCCGTCAGACAAAACTGTTCGTATTATGGAAAGCATGACTATAGTGTTTGCTCTGCTGACAGGAGTTTTGATTATTGCGATTCTTTGCTGGCTTGTTATACCACAGCTTATTACAACAGTTATTTCGCTTATAGAAACAGTTCCGTCACAGGCAAACGATTATTATAATTACATTACAGATAAGATACAAAGCAATAAGTATATTGCGTCAAGAATGCAGGATACAGCTTTGCAGGCAACAAAATATATGGATAACATTATGAATAATGATTTGTTCCCATGGCTTAAAAGTGAACTGCTGCCTAATTTAAACATATATGCAAAGCAGTTTGCAAACGGCGTTATGAGCTTTATAAATGTATTGTACAATCTTTTTATAGGAATAATAGTTGCAATTTATTTATTAAAAGGAAAAAGAGTGTTCGCGGCACAGGCAAAAAAGATAACTTATGGTGTATGCAGAAAGAAAACAGCAGATACAATTATTCATTATGTACGCATTTCAAATAATATGTTCAGCGGATTTATTTCAGGAAAAATAGTTGATTCAACGATAATAGGAATTATATGTTTCGTCCTCATGACTATTTTCAGAATGCCATATGCGCTTCTTGTAAGTGTCATTGTAGGTGTAACAAATGTTATCCCGGTGTTTGGACCATATATAGGAGCTATACCGAGCGCACTTTTGATACTTCTTGTAAGTCCGGTACAGGCTTTGTATTTTATTATACTTGTTGCAATACTTCAGCAGGTTGATGGAAATATTATAGGACCTGCAATACTTGGTGAATCTACCGGACTGTCAGCGTTCTGGGTACTTTTTTCGATTCTGTTTTTTGGCGGTTTTTGGGGGATTGTAGGAATGCTCGTTGGTTGTCCTCTATTTGCGGTTATATATACGATTGCAAAAGATTTTATCAATTATTGTCTTGAAAAAAGAAAATTATCGACGGATACACAGACTTATGTCAATCTTAAAACAATCGAGGATGGCAGAGACGGGTATAAATATATAGAATACACCGTATCTGAGATTAACGGAAAGCGGAATAAAAAGAATTCTGCCTCAAAGGCAAAGAGCTGCAGTTTGATGTCAGTGTTAAAGAAGTTCTTGAAAAAGGTGATGGATTCAAAACAGATATCAAAAGATAAAAATGATGAGAAATAGCTGCTGTCAGCCATGCGGTCGGTATGATTTATGATGAATAATTGTGTTTGATGGCGGACGAAATGAATGTCAAACTTGACTAAAAATACATTTTAATATACAATTAGTTAGTTGTATTATATTATTTGGGTAGGAACGAGGAGTATTATGATAAAAAGCATGACCGGGTTTGGTCGATTTGAAAAAGTAACTGCTGACTATAAGATTTCAATAGAAATAAAATCAGTAAATCACAGATATTGTGATTTAAATATTAAACTTCCTAAAAAATTTAATGCATATGAAAATAATCTTAGAAATATTATGAAAAAATATGCAGCAAGAGGAAAGATAGATGTCTATGTTCTATATGAAGACTATTCTGAGAACAATGTTGAAGTAAGATATCATGAAAATGTTGCAAAAGGATATATGGATGCACTTGAGAAAGTAGCTGCTTCATATGGGGAAAAGTTTACGGGAGCAGAGTTAAAATATCCGACAGCAACAGAACTGATAAGACTTCCGGAGGTTGTGACACTTGAAGTAAATGATGCGATAGACGAATCGCTTGAGAAAGCTGTTGAGGATACGTTTGAAGAAGCCTGCAGGATATTTAGGGAGGCAAGACAAAAAGAGGGCGAACATCTTAAAAATGATATAAAGCAAAAACTTGCGTATATACACGAACTTGTAGAAAAGATTGAACAAAGGTCGCCTGAGATTTTAGCAGAATATAAGCAGAAAATCATGAACAAAGTTGAAGAACTGTTAGAAAATAAACAGATAGATGACGCAATTTTAGCTACGGAACTTACTGTTTTTGCTGATAAAGTATGTGTAGATGAGGAAACCGTAAGGCTTCACAGCCATATAAAAAATATGGAAGATACTTTATCTAAGGAAGAGCCGATAGGAAGAAAGCTTGATTTTCTGGCACAGGAAATGAACAGAGAGGCAAATACAATTCTTTCTAAGGCAAATGACATGAAACTTTCAGCAGAAGCTATTGAGTTAAAGACAGAGATAGAGAAGATAAGAGAACAGATACAGAATATTGAGTAGATATGAGGTGCTAACAATGCTTATAAATGTGGGATACGGCAATATCGTAAATATGGATAAGGTTGTCAGTATTATAAGAACAGAAGCAGCACCGATAAAAAGAATGATACAGGTTGCAAAGGACAACAATATGGCTATAGATGCCACATGTGGCAGAAAGACAAAATGTATCCTTGTTATGGACAGCGGTCATGTTGTATTGTCGGCACTTCTGCCGGATACTATTGAAAACCGTGTGAATGAAAATCAATACAGAGAGGAGCAGAACCAATGAATAAAAAAGGTATTCTTGCGATTATTTCAGGATTTTCCGGTGCGGGTAAAGGTACTGTTGTAAATAAACTTTTAGAAAAAGATAATTATGCGGTATCAATTTCTGCAACGACCCGTGAACCGAGACAGGGGGAAGTTGACGGGAAAAATTATTTTTTCAAGAGCAGGGATGAGTTTGAAAATATGATTGAAAATAATCAGCTTATAGAGTATGCTGAATATGTGGGAAATTATTATGGAACTCCGAGAGATTATGTTTTCAAAAAGTTAGAAGAAGGTTATGATGTTATACTGGAAATTGAGATGCAGGGAGCACTTAAAGTTAAAGAAAAGTTTCCTGAGACTGCTCTGATTTTCATTACACCTCCATCTGCAGACGAATTGAAGAAAAGACTTGTTGGACGAGGTACAGAGACAATTGAACAGATTGATAAGAGAATGTCAAGAGCCGTTGACGAATGTGATTATATGAACAAGTATGATTATATAGTTGTGAATGACGACTTAGACGAGTGTGTTGACGAGATACACAGGCTTTTGCAGTCAATACATAATGCTAAAGAAAATCAGTCTGAGCTTATTGAAAAAATAACAGAAGAGTTAAAAAAATTTAAATAATAATATATAACATGAAAGGAAGAAATAATTATGTTACATCCATCTTATACAGATCTTATGAAAGTTATTAACAGTGAAGTTGAAACAGGAGAAGCTCCTGTAGTAAACAGCCGTTATTCTATTGTACTTGCAAGTGCAAAAAGAGCACGCCAGCTCATAGCAGGGGCTGACCCGCTTATTGATATCAGATGTCCAAAGCCTCTTTCAATTGCAGTCGATGAATTATACAATTCAAAGATTAGAATTTTAAGCGAAGAGGAAGCAGCAGAAATCGAAGCAAAAAAAGCTGCTGAAGAAGAAGAAAGAAAAGCAATGAGTGAGATGACTTTCTCATTTGATGAAGAAGAGTAATAGAGGTTTTGACATGGATAACGAATACAAAAATCAAGACGAAGAACAGGAAAACAGTCTAGAAACTTCAAATCAGGCTGAGCTAAATGATGAAAAAGCTGATGATAAGGAAAGAGAACTTGATTCTTACGGAGAGCCTATAGAAAATCATGACGGTGATGAAGAACCAAAGAAAAAGAAAATAAAGGGTGTTATTACAGAACTTATCATATATGCAGCCATCATAATAATGTGTGTATGTGTTGTTCCAAAATATGTATTGCAGAGAACAATAGTAGACGGTACGTCTATGATGAATACACTTTCCGATGGTGACAATCTTTTGGTTGAGAAAGTAACATATCGCATTTCAGACCCTAAGAGATTTGATGTCATAGTGTTTTATCCACACGGAAGACAGAGTAATGACTATTATATAAAGAGAGTTATAGGACTTCCGGGCGAGACAATACAGATTAAGGGGAATACCATATATATAAATGGAAAGGCGATAAAAGAAAATTATGGTAAGGACCCAATGACAGAATCCGGTATCGCAGAAAAACCTTTGAAACTTGCAAATGATGAATTCTTTGTTCTTGGTGATAACAGAGAGATAAGTGATGACAGCAGATACGAGGATGTAGGACCGGTTAAGAGAAAGAATATAGCAGGCAGAGCAATTTTGAGAATTTCGCCGTTGTCTGAGTTTGGTACATTTAAATAACGCATTGTAAGCGAAAAAAGTATTGGATTTATAACAAGGGCAGATTTTTATCTGCCCTTATTATGTTTAATAGGTAATTGCGAAACTCGCTAAGCTTGTTTGCAATCTTAACTGAAAATAGGGATGAATTTGTGAAAAGCACAAATTCTAAGCTGAAAAGTTGACAA
>NZ_DBLYGC010000028.1:0-37720 GCF_056818865.1 Butyribacter sp. | reverse complement strand
GGAAAGAACTTGTAGCTTTTACAAGAAGTTTGTTCAATGCGACATTTAAAACAAACCCATATCTTGAAAGAGCGATAATGACAGGAATAACCCGTGTCTCAAAAGAAAGTATTTTTTCTGACCTTAATAATCTTGTAGTAGTTACAACAACATCAAATCAATATGAGACAGCATTTGGTTTTACGGAAGAAGAAGTGTTTAATGCGCTTGATGAACAGGGACTTTCTGAAAAAAAGCAGGAGGTTAAATCATGGTATGATGGATTTACATTCGGTGACAGCAGGGACATATATAATCCATGGTCAATAATAAACTATCTTAAATATAAGAAATTTACAACATACTGGGCAGATTCAAGTTCAAATGGACTTATAAATAATCTTATCCAAAAGGGAAGTCCGTATATAAAAACCATGCTGGAGACGCTTATCAGAGGAGAGAAAATAAATGTTATAATAGATGAGCAGATAGTATTTTCAGAACTTGATTATTCGGAGGATGCAGTTTGGAGTCTTATGCTTGCAAGTGGTTATCTTAAAGTAATATCATCAGAGGAGTTGAATCTGATAAGAGAAAGTGAAAATGAATATGAACTTGCCATTACAAACCGTGAGATATTATTCATGTTTAGAAAAATGATACTCAGATGGTTTACACCGGCAAAGCGGGAAACAAATGAATTTATAAAAGCTCTTATAAATGGTGATGTTGAAAGCATGAATGCATACATGAACAAAGTGACATTGAAGACAATAAGCTATTTTGACAGTGGAAACAGTCCGTCTGACGAAGAACCGGAGAGATTTTTTCATGGTTTAGTTCTTGGTCTTATGGTGGATCAGACAGAAAACTATATCATAACATCAAACAGGGAAAGTGGTTATGGACGTTATGACATAATGTTAGAGCCGATAGATAAATCAAATGAAAATCTGCCATGTATCGTAATCGAATTTAAGGTAATAAATCCTAAAAAAGAAAAAACACTTGAGGAGACGGTAGAAGCAGCACTAAATCAGATAGAAGATAAAGGATATGATGCAGAGCTTGTAAAAAGAGGCGTAAAAAAAGAAAACATTCATCATTATGGTTTTGCATTTAAGGGAAAGAAGGTGTTGATTGGATAAGTTTGCTTTACATTATTTAAATTAAATGTATGAATATAAAAAAAATGGGTACTCTACTTTTAAGATAACTAATAAATAAATTGTTGCTGTTCACACTTTGGGTGCGGCAGGCAGCAAATAAATTTCTTAAAATATGTGGAGGAACTATTTTGGAAAAGCAGATAGGAAAGCAGAGTGTAAGGTTTGAAAATCCTCCTTATATTATGTCATCGGCAGCGATTGTCGGGCAGAAAGAGGGAGAGGGACCTTACGGGAAATTCTTTGATGAAATATTAAATGATGATAAGGCAGGCTGTGAGTGCTGGGAGGAAGCGGAAGGAAAACTTCAGGAAATGGCGGCAAATAAAGCGTTATCTAAATCAGGTCTTGAAAAAAAGGATATACGTTATATTGTTGCGGGAGACCTTTTGGGACAGCTGATGGCATCGTCTTTTGGCCTTATGAAACTTGAGATACCGATGTTTGGAATTTACGGTGCATGCTCTACAATGGGTGAATCAATTTCAATTGCATCAATGCTTGTTGACGGAGGATATGCTGACAATATTCTTGCGATTACATCAAGTCATTTTGCAAGTGCCGAAAAGCAGTTCAGATTTCCTTTAGGGTACGGAAGTCAGCGAAAGATGGCATCTACATGGACTGTTACGGGAAGTGGTGCTGTTATAATTTCATCAGAAAAGATGGCACAAAAAGCAAATATGTCTGATAAAAACAAAGTTCATATTACCGGTATTACAACCGGAAAAATAGTGGATTTTGGTGTGAAGGACAGCATGAACATGGGGGCATGCATGGCACCGGCAGCAGGAAATGTGATAGTACAGAATCTTATAGATAATGGGAGAAAGCCGGAGTGGTACGATAAGATAATTACCGGAGACCTTGGACTTGTAGGGAAGGATATACTGCTGGATATAACGAGAAGTAAAGGGTATGATATAGCCGATAGATATATGGATTGCGGTATAGAGATATATTCAAGAGAGCAGGAAATACAGGCAGGCGGAAGCGGATGCGGATGCAGTGCGTCAATGCTTGCGGGATATATTGTAAAAATGCTTGAAAAGGGAACATGGCAGCGGGTTCTTTTTGTTCCGACAGGTGCATTGTTGTCGCCTGTCAGTTTCAATGAGGGCGACAGTGTACCGGGGATTGCTCATGCAGTTGTGTTTGAGTGCTCGGGTGAAAGTCAGTAATAAGTGTTCTGGAGGTCAAAATAAGATGAATTATGTATTAGCATTTGTTGTCGGTGGTCTTATATGTGTTGCTGTTCAGCTTCTTATGGATAATACAAAACTTCTTCCGGGAAGAATTATGGTAATACTCGTATGTCTTGGAGCAGTGCTTGGAGCAGTTGGAATTTATGAACCGTTTACAAAATGGGCAGGGGCAGGAGCGACAGTTCCGCTGCTTGGATTTGGCAACACTCTTTGGAAAGGTATGAAAGAAGCGATAGATAAAGAAGGATTTATCGGATTGTTTAAGGGTGGTTTTACAGCCTGTTCAGTCGGAGTGTCGGCGGCACTCATATTTGGGTATATAGCTTCACTTATATTTAAGCCGAAAATGAAATGATTATATAGCGAATGGGATTTTTATAAAAAACTCACAATAATTTTTATATTATTTATAAAGTTATTGTGAGTTTTATAGCTTTTTATACTGAATAATAGTATAATATATCAGTAGAGACAAATTATTATTAAAATGTAAAAGGGGAATAAAATGTATTCAAAAGGACACGGCGGAAATATTTACAATGAGGCAGTCAAGTATGACTTTTCAGTAAATACAAATCCATTGGGGATGCCGGAAGATGTAAAAGAAAAGTTAAAAGAAAATTTGGGGAATATATGTCAGGTTTATCCTGAAGAAACATGTTATGAGCTTAGAAAATCTATTTCATTAAAGGAAAATATTAGTGAGCATCAGATAATGTGCGGAAATGGGGCGTCTGAGCTTATCTATGGACTGGTACGTGCCATAAGACCCAGAAAAGCACTTGTCGTTGTACCCAGTTTTTCAGAGTATATAAGGGCACTCAGAGCAAATGATTCTGAGATTGTATATTATCAGCTTGCGCCCGAAAGGGATTTTATTGTGGCAGAGGATATAATGTCTTATCTCACGCCGGAACTTGACATGGTATTTTTGTGCAATCCAAACAATCCGACAGGAAAGCTTATTGAGCCTGATTTAATGCTTGATATTATTACATATTGCAGGATGAACAGGATATATGTGGTTATAGACGAATGCTTTATGGATTTTGTAAAAGACTATGAAAAGCATACCAGAAAAGGGCTTATACCATACAATCCATATGTTGTAATATTAAATGCACTTACAAAAATATTTGCATTTCCGGGAATAAGAATCGGATATGCCATGACAAGTGATGTAGATCTTATACACGCCGTGAATGTACAGCTTCCGTCGTGGAATGTATCTGCGGTAGCACAGCTTGCCGGAAAAGAGGTAGTTCATCATGAAGGTTATGTTGAGGAGTCAAGAAAGTATGTATTCAGGGAGAGAGAATACATGTATGATGAGATGAAAAAGATGGGGTTCAAAGTATATGAGCCCTCGGCAAATTTTATCTTTTTCCAGTCAGATATTCCGTTATATCAAGAACTTCTTGACAGACATATTCTTATCAGAAACTGTGACAATTTTGATGGCATAATGCATGGGTATTGTCGTGTTGCCATAAAGAAACATGATGAAAATGAGATATTACTTAAAGAAATGAAAGATATTATTCAAAATGACAGTGAAACGCTAAAATATCCGGCTGTTATTTCTTGATTTTATGCGAGTTTTTTGTATATGTTTATTAGCATTTTTTCGTTGATTATATTATGATTAAGTGTATCTTTTCTGTATATCTGAAAATTTCGTAATAACGAACAGGAGCATGTCATACAAATTTATGGCATGCTCCTGAATTATTGGTTAATTATTCGATTTTAGGTTTGTTTTTTAAACCGATGAATAATTAACAGAGATTTTTGACATCCGGAGATAACTTTTTATATTAGTTAGTCTCATCTGATGTGCTGTTTCCTGACATAGCCTGTTCCTGCTTTTTAATCATCTGGCGGACCATTTCACCACCTACAGAACCTGCCTGTGCGGATGTTAAGTTACCGTTATAACCGTTTTTTAATGGAACACCAAGTTCGTTGGCAACCTCCATCTTAAATTTGTCCATGCTTTCTTTTGCCTGTGGAACTTCCATTCTTGAACTCTGATTACTATTTGACATATCTTTTTCCTCCTTTTATAGATGTCCGAGAGATTTGATTTCCTGTAAATAAAATATTCATTGTAAAAATGAATTTTAATTTTTATATACAGCAATTGATATCTTTCGGGTGTCAGATAAGATTTATTTCTTATCTTGATAGTAGTATGTCCTGCAAAAATAAAAATATGTTGGTAGATTTTGGTCAAAAGGTTGTTTTTTTCTCAAAATGTGTTAATATATATGTATCTAACTATTTTTGTATATAAATACAAAATAAAAAAAATGGAGGAACGATTACGATGAAACATATTCAGACAATCAATAAGGCAAACTTAAGTGCAACAGCAAAAAAAGGCGGATGTGGTAAATGTCAGGCATCTTGTCAGTCAGCTTGTAAGACTTCATGTACAGTAGGAAATCAGAAATGTGCAAATGAGGACAACAAATAATTTGTCTTATAATTAAAAACAGATAATGATGGCTGTTACGGAGTTTCGTAGCAGCCATTCACTTGTCTGAAATTTAGAGATTATTGGTAAAATGCTATTTGTTTCAGAGCAAAAACAAATAGTTTTCTGGCAGATGTAGATTGAGATGTACATTGCCTTTTCGCAACAGATTGCTCGGAAATGAGGACTATAATGATTCATAAGTTTAAAGCGAAAGATGTAAATATTTTATTGGATATAAATAGTGGCGGAGTACATGTGATCGATGATATTACGTATGATATGCTTGATTATGTGAAGCCGCCGTTTGATGCAGAATGTCCTAAAGAGGTTAAGGACAAACTTTTAGAAAAATATTCTGCAGAAGACATAGATGAAACATATAAAGAGATTGTAGAACTTTACAATGAAAAACTTCTTTTTTCAGATGATGTTTATGGTGATTTTGCAGATACAAAGGTTGAGTCACCTATAAAGGCAATGTGTCTCCATATAGCACATGATTGTAATCTTCGTTGTAAATACTGTTTTGCATCGACAGGAGATTTCGGAACGGGAAGAAAGCTTATGCCGCTTAGTGTAGGAAAGCAGGCCATAGATTTCCTTTTGGAAAAATCAGTAGGAAGAGAAAATCTTGAGCTTGATTTCTTTGGCGGAGAACCTCTCATGAACTGGGACGTTGTAAAAGAAATCGTAGAATATGCAAGAAGCAAGGAAGAGGAATACGGCAAAAAGTTCCGTTTTACAATCACCACAAACGGTATGCTTCTTGATGATGAAAAGATTGATTTCATAAATAAAGAAATGTCAAACGTCGTTCTTTCAATTGACGGAAGAAAAGAAGTGAATGACAGAATGAGAGTAAAAGTTGACGGAACAGGATGTTATGACCGCATAGTAAAGAATTACAAAAAACTTGTTGAGAAGCGTGGAGACAAGGAATATTATGTGCGTGGAACATATACAAACTATAATCTTGACTTTGCGGAAGATGTAATTCACCTTTATGAGCAGGGATTTGATCAGGTTTCAGTTGAGCCTGTTATGGAAGATGAGAGTGTCGAATATGCTATTACAGAAAAAGATCTCGATAAGATTTATGCTGAGTATGACAAACTTGTCGACAAGATTTCAGATATTAAGAAAAATGGCGGATTTATAAACTTTTTCCACTTTATGATAGATCTTGACCAGGGACCTTGTGTAATAAAGAGACTTCGTGGATGCGGCAGCGGAAATGAATATGTAGCAATCACACCTGATGGAGACATTTATCCATGTCACCAGTTTGTAGGGCACGAAGAATACAAGATGGGAAATCTTGAAGAAGGCACATTTAATGAGGATATAAAGAAAGAATTTGCGGGATGTCATGTATATTCCAAACCTACATGCCGTGACTGCTGGGCGAAGTTTTATTGCAGCGGCGGATGTAATGCCAACAATTATATCTACAATGGAGACATTCACAATGCATATGAACTTTCATGTAAGATAATGAAAAAACGACTTGAATGTGCGATTTTAATGAAAGTCTGTGAACAGCTTGAAAAATAGGAATTGACCGAGCTGAAAGCGAGGGATGCTTCTTGACTGAAAGTCAAGAAGATAAAAACTGATTTTTAACTTTACAAGAAAAAAAGATTGTGTTATAGTATCAATTGAAATGCAGTGACAAGGAATAGTAACTGTCGAACGGAATGCAGAAAGCTGTTGGTTGATGTGAAACAGTAGAAGTGAAGCAGGGAACTCACCTTTGAGCAGCCGGTTGAACCGATGAAAGAAAAGAGCAGAACATGCTTTAGTTTTTTATCAAAGTAGATTAGGACGGAGACCCACCGTTACGAGGGAAGGGTATTGATTTTTTGATGTACCTGGTGAGAGCATGATTTTTCATGAATAAGAGTGGTACCGCGTGAGTATAATTATTGATATATTCTCGTCTCTATATAGATATGTAGAGACGAGTTTTTTACTTTATGGAAATATTAAACAAAAATAACTCCGGCACACAAAATTAATCAAAATTTTAAGGTTAAAATAGAGAAAGTGAGGAAACAAAATGAAGGGATTTGAAAAGTATCAGAAAAGTTATTTTATGCCACCTGTTGAGTGTTACGACTGGGTGAAAAAGGATTCTATTGAAAAGGCACCAATATGGTGCAGCGTTGATCTTCGTGATGGAAATCAGGCACTTATTGAGCCGATGAGTCTTGAGCAGAAAGTTGAATTTTTTAAGATGCTTGTAAAAATCGGATTTAAGGAAATTGAAGTAGGTTTTCCGGCTGCATCTGAGACAGAGTATAAGTTCCTTAGAACACTTATTGAGAGAAAACTTATTCCTGATGATGTTACGGTTCAGGTTCTTACTCAGGCAAGAGAACACATTATAAAGAAAACATTTGAAGCCATTGACGGTGCTCCTAACGCAATTGTTCATGTATACAATTCTACATCTGTCGCACAGAGAGAGCAGGTGTTTAAAAAATCAAAAGAGCAGATTAAACAGATAGCCGTTGACGGAGCAAAACTTCTTAAAGAACTTGCAAAGGATGTAAAAGGAAATATTCGATTTGAATACAGTCCTGAAAGTTTCCATGGAACAGAAATGGATTATGCGGTTGAAGTTTGTAATGCTGTTTTGGATGTATGGCAGCCAAAAGCTGATGCAAAGGCTATAATAAATATACCTACTACAGTAGAAAACGCAATGCCGCATGTATTTGCAAGCCAGGCAGAATATGTAAGCAAAAATCTTAAATACAGAGAAAATGTTGTATTGTCACTTCATCCTCACAATGACCGTGGAACAGGTGTTGCGACTGCTGAGCTTGGTGTACTTGCAGGTGCAGATCGTATTGAAGGTACACTTTTTGGAAATGGTGAGAGAACAGGAAATATGGATATTGTGACAATGGCAATGAATCTTCATTCTCATGGAGTTGATTCAAAACTTGATTTCAGCAATATGCAGGAAATAAAAGATACATATGAGAGACTTACACAGATGGAGGTTTCAATGCGTCAGCCATATGCCGGAGAACTTGTATTTACAGCATTTTCAGGCTCACATCAGGATGCTATATCAAAAGGAATGGCTTGCCGTGAGGAAGGAAAAGAGGAATACTGGACAGTTCCTTATCTTCCAATTGACCCTAAGGATGTAGGAAGAACTTACGATTCAGATGTAATTCGTATAAACAGCCAGTCAGGAAAAGGTGGAGTTGCATATGTTCTTAAACAGAACTTCGGACTTATGATTCCTGATAAGATGCGTGAGGAAGTAGGATATCTTATGAAGGGTGTGTCAGACCATGCTCATGCAGAGCTTAGTCCTAATGATATGCTTGAGATATTCCGCAAGAATTATAAAAATATTGATAAGAAATTTGATATTCCTGAGTGTCATTTCGTACAGGTTGCAGAGGGAATAAAGGCAGAAGTTACAATTGAAGAAAATAGTCAGAAACAGGTTGTAGAAGCACTTGGTAATGGTCGTTTGAATGCTGTAAGTAAGGCAATTCGCAAGCATTACGACATTGTTTATCATCTTGCAGAATATGAAGAGCATTCGCTTTCAAAAAATTCAAATGCACAGGCAATGTCTTATGTGGGAATAACTGATGAAAATGATAATCTTACATGGGGTGTCGGAACAGATGAAGATATTATCAAGGCATCAATACATGCACTTGTTAATGCAGTAAATAAAAAGTTCTTTCAGAAGTAGACATTGGAACATAAAATAAATAATTATTTAAATTTAAAATAAATTACAAAATTTTAATACAAATTGTAAAGCCGATAAGTAACTGTTAAGCGGATTATAGAAAATTGTAAGATATAAAATTATAACCTGTTTAACTTGTCACCTATCGGCTTTTTATAAAAATATTTTTTTAAATAAGTACATCGTAAGTGTATTACTTATATTATATATTTAGATACTTAAGTATAAAATCTGGGATATTTTCCTCGTCCGTGTCAAGAACATATGAAAATTCCTGATACACTTTTTTCTCGGCTTCTTTTAATATTTTTGAGTCTGTTGCCGAAAATTTCTTACCGTTAGCTTCAACTTCATTTTTTCTGATATGCAGTTTTGCTATAAGTGCAACTATCTCTTTGGTGTCACCGTTGTAAATAATGTGCATAAAAGCATCTTTTCTGAGTGTTGAGTTTTCAATCCATTCTATGTCCGTGATTGATACAGATTTGATAAGTTCGATTATCTCTTCTTTGGTAGGCATTTTTTGAAGTAATATTTTATCACTGTCTACAGGGACAAAAAGAGTTGATTTGATTTTTGCATACAGAGGATGCATCACATAATATGTGCGTTTTTTTGAACCGTCAAATCGTTCAGAGCGTACATCATCGATTTCACATACTCCCTCAGTAGGATGAAGTACAACATTTCCTGTTTCAAACATAATAATCCTCCAATTTTTCTGTACTGTGTCAAATAAATAGAATTGAAATCACAGTACAAATTTCAATTCTAAAACAACGGGAATATTCGGTTGTTTATGTAATGTATACTTATATTTTAACAGAAACAACAAAATTTTGTAAGTTTTTTTTGATTTATATACATCAAAATAGTATTATAAAATGCAATAATATATGTTGACACTCATTTGGTGGCTAACATATAATAGAAGTTAAGGTTAGCCTGTATTATACGGATGAAACCTATCTGGTAATTATTAAAGAGAAAATTTAGATGAAAAAAGAAAGCTGAAAATCATATTATTATTGATTTAGGAATTCTGCGATATTATCAATTTTAAGGAGGAATTATTAAAATGAATTTTGGTTACTTCGATGAAGAAAACAGAGAATATGTCATTACAAAGCCAAATACACCGGCACCATGGTGTAACTATCTTGGTTCACCTGAGTACGGAGCTATTATTTCAAACAATGCAGGTGGATACAGCTTTGTAAAGAGTGGAGCAAACGGACGTATCCTTCGTTATCATTTCAATAGTGATGATACACCGGGACGTTATATTTATCTTAGAGATGATGAGAACGGTGATTATTGGTCAGCATCATGGCAGCCTGTCGGAAAAGACCTTAACGAATATAAGAGTGAGGTTCATCATGGAACAGCTTACACAAAGATGTTTGCAGAATATGCCGGTATCAAATCAGAGGCTATGTATTATGTACCGCTCAATAAGGTATATGAAGTATGGTGTGTAAAGGTTACAAACAATTCAGACAAGCCTAGAAAGATTTCAGTTTTCGGATATGCTGAGCTTTCAAATGATGATAATTATAATCAGGATCAGGTAAATCTTCAGTATACATTATGTACTACAAACACAAGTTTCAGAAAAAATAAAATTTATCAGCAGATAAATCTTAACTGGTACAAGGGTCCGGATGGAAGCAACGGAAAAGAAAGATTTTTTGGACTTGCCGGACAGCCTGTTACATCTTACAACGGTGACAAGGAAGCATTTATAGGTCTTTATCATGACTATGGCAATCCTGTTGCAGTAGAGAGAGGTGAGTGTGACGGAGTATGCAATTACAATGAAAACAGTTGTGGTGCGTTACATACAGCATTAGAGATAGCACCAGGCGAGACAAAAGAGCTTGCATTTATATTAGGAAGACATAAAGAGTCTGTTGCAGATGAAATTATTGCTTCATATGAAGATGTATCGGTATGTGATAAAGAAATTGATGAATTAAAGAAATATTGGCATTCAAAACTTGAGAACTTCAAGGTTAATACACCAAGCAAAGCATTTAACAGCATGGTAAATACATGGAATGCATATCAGTGTTTCCTTACATTTACATGGTCAAGAGCAGCATCTTTTGTATACTGCGGAGAGCGTAACGGATATGGATATCGTGATACTGTTCAGGATATTCAGGGTGTTATTCATACAGACCCTGAAGCAGCTCTTGAAAAAATCAGATTTATGCTTTCGGCACAGGTTGATAATGGCGGCGGACTTCCGCTTGTTCGTTTTGACCATGACGAGCGTGCAGGTCATGAGGGAACACCGGATGACCCTGATTATGTAAGAGAGACGGGACATCCAGCATATCGTGCAGATGATGCACTATGGCTTTTCCCTACAGTTTACAAATATGTATCTGAGACAGGAAATCTTGCATTCATGGATGAGGAAATCACATGGTCAAATATCGAGGAAAAAGCAAGTGTTTATGAGCACTTAAAGAGAGCTATCGACTTCTCTATGAATCACCTTGGACCACATGGACTTCCGGCAGGACTTCATGCAGACTGGAATGACTGCTTGAGACTTGGAAAGAACGGAGAGTCATCATTCGTTGCTATGCAGCTTTATTATGCATTCACAATTATGCGTAAGTTTGCTGAAAAGAAGAATGATACAGAATATATTGCTTATCTTGACAAGACACAGAAAGAAATCGGAGAAAAGATTAACAAACTTTGGTGGGAAGGTGACCGTTTCAACCGTGGATTTAAGGAGACTGGAGAACTTATCGGTTCTAAGAAAGACCCTGAAGCAAGTATGTGGTTAAATCCTCAGACATGGTCTGTTATTTCAGGTCTTGCAACAAGAGAGCAGGCTGACAAGGCTATGGCATCTGTAGACAGAGAACTTAACACAGCATACGGTGCAAAGATTATGGCTCCTTCATATGTTGACCATTACTTTGATGGTGCACTTGCAGGACTTTTCCCTCCTTCAACAAAAGAAAATGGTGGTATTTTCTCTCAGACACAGGGATGGCTTATACTTGCAGAGGCACTTTTAGGAAATGGTAACGAAGCATTCAAATATTTTGAGGAAAGCTCACCATCATCACAGAATGATCAGGCAGAGATTCGTAAACTTGAGCCATATGTACACGGACAGTATACAGAAGGTGATGAAAGCCCATTCCACGGACGTTCACACGTTCATTGGCTTACAGGTACAGCATCTACATGTATGGTAGGATGCGTTGAGGGTATCTGCGGAATGCGCCCTGACCTTGACGGACTTCGTGTAGCTCCAACAGTTCCTTCAGACTGGAAAGAATTCTCATTTGAGAAAAACTTCCGTGGAAAGAAAGTTATCATTAAAGTTGAAAATCCAAACGGTGCACAGAATGGATTTAAAGAGTTCTACATCAATGGTGAAAAGCAGGATGACAACTACATCCCGGCTGACAAACTCACAGATGTAACAGAAGTTAAGATGGTAATGTAATCATAAAATACGACAGCTTTTCATTTTGACCGAATGTCAGAAAAAAGGCTGAAGTGAAGTTGACTTAACTTTTAATATGTGATATAGTAAGTCTCGTTTTGGATTGATAATAAAATTCAAAACGAGACTTTAAGTATAAAAAATTATAAAAGACAGTTCATTAGTACCATCCTGTCTATAAATAAAACTAGGGCTGTATTTATTAGGTATTATTTATATTTTGATAAAAAACTAACTGATTGAATAAACGCTAATCAGTCATAAGATATAATATCATTAAAGACAGACGGTTTTATGTCTGTCTTTTTATTGTTTAAATCAAAAAAAGTATATTTTGCAACAGGAGGAAAAATGTATTATCTTACAGTAGAAAACAGTTTTGATTCGGCACATTTTTTACACGGCTATGAAGGAAAATGTTCAAATTTACATGGTCATCGTTGGAGAGTAGTAGTTGATGTTGCCTGCGAAAACCTTATTTCGGAGGGGCAGCAGAGAGGAATGTGCGTTGATTTTGGTGATTTAAAGAAAGATGTAAAAGAGATTACGGACTTTTATGACCATGCTTTTATCGTTGAGGAGGGAACTCTCAAGGAAAAAACAATTGAGGCACTTAACGAAGAAAATTTCAGGATGATTTTTGTAAAATTCCGTCCGACAGCAGAAAATTTTTCTAAGTTCTTTTTTGAAGAGGTAAAAAAGAAGGGATATAACGTAAGCAAGGTTTGTGTGTATGAGACACCAAATAATTGTGCCACTTATTCAGAATGAAAATAAAGAATACAAAAACATGAAAGGGGAGCAAAGTGAGTTTTAAAGTTGTTGAGATTTTTGAGAGCATAAACGGTGAGGGTATGAGAGCCGGTGAACTTGCTGTATTTGTGCGTATGAAAGGCTGCAATCTCTCATGCAATTATTGTGATACAATGTGGGCAAATGAGGCAGATTGTGAATTTGAAGAGATGACGGCAGACCGGATTGTTGAAAGAGTAAAAAAATCCGGCATAAAAAATGTTACGCTTACCGGTGGTGAACCGCTTTTGCAAAAGGATGCAGATAAACTTCTTAAATTATTCTCAGATGAGAAGGATATAAGAGTGGAAATTGAGACGAACGGAAGTG
The DNA here is from genome assembly GCF_056818865.1 of Butyribacter sp. NCBI lineage: Bacteria > Bacillati > Bacillota > Clostridia > Lachnospirales > Lachnospiraceae > Butyribacter > Butyribacter sp. The sequence goes on along the minus strand of NZ_DBLYGC010000028.1, from coordinate 24,558 downwards.
TAAATTTAAGTCCGTTTCTTAAATATGAAAATACAAGTTTTACAATGGATTATAAACTTCCTGAGAGTGACATGGAAAAATACATGGATTTGGAAAATTTTAAAATTCTTAGAAAAAAGGATACATTAAAATTTGTAGCTTCTTCAGTGAATGATTTAAAAAAAGCAAAGGATATTATTGAAAAATATGACCTTATTGACAGAGTAAATATAATATTCAGTCCTGTTTTCGGGAAGATAGAACTTACGGATATAGTTGATTTTTTGAAGGACAATAAACTTAATGATGTAAGGATGCAGCTTCAGATGCATAAATTTATATGGGCTCCCGATGAAAGAGGTGTTTAAAGACTGAAAAAATATATGCAGTTTTTTTAGTTATAAGTTCGTGCTATGACCAAACTTGAAATGTGCGAAAGGCGTGCACAGGAAGGAGAAAACATGATAGATACAGAGGCAATTAGGGAGCATATCAGGGGAATTCTTGTGGCTCTCGGTGATGACCCTGACAGAGAGGGATTAAAGGAAACTCCTGACAGAGTGGCAAGAATGTATGAAGAAGTTTTTGAGGGGATGAATTACACAAATCATGAAATTGCCCAGATGTTTAACAAAACATTTAATGAAGGTGCGGGTAGTGCAGAGAACAGTGACGATATGGTAATAGTAAGAGACATAGATATATTCAGTTATTGTGAACACCATCTTGCACTTATGTACGATATGAAAGTTACAGTTGCATATCTGCCGAAAGGAAAAGTTATAGGGCTCAGCAAAATTGCAAGAATTGCTGATATGGTTGGAAAGAGATTACAGCTTCAGGAAAGAATTGGTTCAGATATAGCTGAGATTTTAAAAGAAATATTAGAGACTGATGATGTCGCAGTTATAATAGAAGGAACGCATAGCTGCATGACAGCAAGAGGAATAAAGAAAAATCAGGCAACAACAAAGACATACAACTTAAGCGGAAGATTTAAGGATGATGTATGCCTTAATATGAGATTACAATAAAAAATTATACAGAGAATGGAGAATTAGAATGAAAGCGTTAGTATTATTCAGCGGCGGTGTTGATTCAACAACCTGTCTTGGTATGGCAATTGACAAATATGGCAAGGATAATGTTATTGCATTGTCAATTTCATACGGACAGAAGCACACAAAGGAAATTGAAGCATCGGACAAGATAGTAAAATATTATGGGGTAGAGCATATCTATCTTGACCTTGAGAAAATATTTGAGTATAGTAATTGTTCTCTTTTATCACATTCTGATGTTGATATACCGAAAGAGTCATACGCTGAACAGATTGAAAAGACAGACGGAAAACCTGTATCAACATATGTTCCTTTTAGAAACGGATTATTTTTGTCAACTGCCGCAAGCATTGCATTGTCAAAAGATTGTGGAGTGATTTATTACGGAGCACATGCTGATGATGCTGCAGGAAATGCATATCCTGACTGTTCGGAGAGTTTTAATAATGCGATAAATGACGCTATTTATATAGGAAGCGGAAATCAGCTTAAAGTTGAAGCACCTTTTGTAAAAATGACAAAGGCAGAAGTTGTAAAGATTGGACTTGAGCTTAATGTACCATATAAATATACATGGAGCTGCTATGAAGGCGGAGAAAAGCCATGTGGAGTATGCGGAACATGCATAGACAGGGCTGAGGCATTCAGTCTTAACGGAGTAAAAGACCCGGCATTAGAAGATTAAAATAATAAGATAACGGAGGATTTAGAATGAGTACAAGAGAACAGGAAGAAAGTATAACACTTTTAGGAAATCAGGGAACAAAATATCCGGACGATTATGCACCGGAAGTTTTAGAGTCATTTGAAAATAAACATCCGGGAAATGATTATTATGTCAAATTTAATTGTTCAGAGTTTACCAGCCTCTGTCCTATAACAGGACAGCCGGACTTTGCAAAAATAAAGATTGCATATATACCTGACAAGAGAATGGTGGAGAGCAAATCACTTAAACTTTATCTGTTTAGTTTTAGAAATCATGGTGATTTTCATGAAGACTGCATGAATATTATAATGAAAGATCTTATTAAACTTATGCAGCCAAAATATATTGAAGTGATGGGAGAGTTTACACCGCGTGGCGGAATAGCCATAGACCCTTACTGTAATTATGGAATGCCGGGAACAAAGTGGGAAAAGCTTGCCGAGGACAGATTATTTAACCACGATATGAATGCCGGCAGCAGAATTTAACTACCGACGGAACTGTTTTTGTGTGGTTGTACTGTTACGCTAATAAAATTATTTTCATAATAAAATTATTTTCACGAAAATACTTCACAAATTGTAAAAAAAGGAGTATAATATTTATTGCTTGTGAGAAATAGAATGTCTTATAAGCAATAAAACGGTGTGTGGCTCAGCTTGGTAGAGCGTTGCGTTCGGGACGCAAAGGTCGCAGGTTCAAATCCTGTCACACCGATTATATTATAAAATTTTATTGCTTGAAAACAGAAGAACGTTATAAAAATCCCTGATATCTTAAGATTTTGGTAGAGGGATTTTTTTTGCGAAAGAATAAAGATAAAGCTTAACGAAATATTGTCGGCAGCTATATTACAGATAATGCTTTGTGCAATTTTAAAAATATATTATGCGTTTTAAGAAATAAAAACTGGAGAAATAAAAATGGCAGAGAACATAAAATTATATCAGGCAGCGGAAAATGAAATAGAAGAAATAACAAAATTGTATGAGCAGGCAAAAGGCTCAGAGTATTGTACATGGGATGAACATTATCCGAATATTGAGATAACAAGGCAAGACTTAAAAAGAAATGATTTGTTTTGTATGAAAACGGAAACAGGGGAGATAGTCGGAGCAATCTCAATAGATGATGACAAGGAAGTAGAAGGTCTTTCGTGCTGGAGTGACAAACTAAAACCATCGGTAGAAATAGCAAGACTTGTCGTGAAAAAGGAATGGCAGAATAAAAAGATAGCAGCGGCAATGCTTGAAGAAGTGCTAAAAGTGATAGCTGACAGAGGAATAAAAGGTGCTCATTATCTTGTAGATAAAAAGCACAAAAAGGCACTTTCAGCCTATAAAAAATTAAATTTTGAAAGAGTAGGGGAAAGTACATTATATGACGGAAACTGGTGGTGCTATGAGCGTAAAGTATTCGAAAAAACTTATTGATAAATTTTTATCACAGTGTTATACTATTCAAGGTTCTGAAACGAAAGGTTCGTCCTGACGTAAAGGCATGAAAAGTAAATTTTAAAGTGAAATCAGCAGTTATATCTAAGTATATTTTATGTTAAAAGGTAATTACAACCGAAAATAAAGAGATATTGATTGCTGTATTTATGGTGCATATAAATTTAAGGTCATGTCTTATCCGGACATGACTTTTTTAAATTTACCTAAAATTAAATTTATAAGTAAAACTATTATGTTAAGGAAGTGTGGTATAAATTATGGAAACCAGAATAGCGATACTTGGTATAATCATTGAAAATATGGATAGTGTTTCAGATGTAAATGAACTTTTACATGAGTATAACAAGTATATCATCGGAAGAATGGGAATGCCTTATAGAGAGAAGAATGTGTCTGTAATAAGTATTGTTATGGATGCACCAAATAACATAATAAGTACCGTTTCAGGAAAGCTTGGAATGCTTAGCGGTGTCAGTGCAAAAGCTGTCTATTCAAAAAAATAAAGTTGGAAAAGGAGATACAATATGAGTTACAATCCAAAATCGATGCATGCAGAAGAATTTATAGATGATACTGAGATATTAGAATGTATAGAATATGCAAAGAAAAATAAGAGCAATAAAGAAGTTGTAAATGCAATTCTTGAGAAGGCAAAACTTGCAAAAGGAATTTCTCATAAAGAAGCTGCAGTTCTTATGGAGTGTGATATTCCTGAGTGCAACGATGAGATGAGAAAAATCGCAATTGACATAAAAGAAAAGTTTTATGGCAGAAGAATAGTAATGTTTGCACCTCTTTACCTTTCAAACTATTGTGTCAATGGATGTGTATATTGTCCATACCATGCGAAGAACAAGCATATTGCAAGAAAAAAACTTACACAGGAAGAAATAAAAAAAGAAGTTATCGCATTGCAGGATATGGGACACAAGCGTCTTGCACTTGAGGCCGGAGAAGACCCTGTTAATAATCCTCTTGAGTATATTCTTGAGAGTATAAAGACTATTTACAGTATTAAACATAAGAATGGAGCCATCCGCCGGGTAAATGTAAATATTGCGGCTACAACAGTTGAGGATTATGCAAAGCTTAAAGAAGCAGGAATCGGAACATATATTTTGTTTCAGGAAACATATAATAAGAAATCATATGAAGAACTTCATCCGACAGGACCAAAACATAATTATGCATATCATACAGAAGCAATGGATAGAGCGATGGAAGGTGGAATTGATGATGTAGGTCTCGGAGTATTGTTTGGACTTGAGACATATCTTTATGAACTTGTTGGAATTATTATGCATGCAGAACACCTTGAAGCTGTACACGGTGTAGGACCGCATACTATAAGTGTTCCAAGAATCTGCCCTGCCGATGATATTGATACGGCAGATTTCTCAAATGCTGTTCCAGATGAAATTTTTGAAAAAATTGTTGCTGTAATCAGAATAGCAGTTCCTTATACAGGAATGATTGTATCTACAAGAGAATCACAAAAGACTAGAGAAAAAGTGCTTCATCTCGGTATTTCACAGATAAGCGGCGGTTCACGTACAAGCGTAGGAGGATATGTTGAACCTGTCAGAGATGAGACAACAACACAGTTTGATGTAAGCGATACACGTTCATTGGATGAGGTTGTAAATTGGCTTATTGGTCTTGGATATATTCCAAGTTTCTGTACGGCATGTTATAGAGCCGGAAGAACGGGTGACAGATTTATGTCACTTTTAAAGAGTGGTCAGATTGTAAACTGTTGTCAGCCAAATGCACTTATGACACTTAAAGAATACCTTGAGGATTATGCATCAGAAGATACGAAGAAAAAGGGCGAGGCACTTATCGCAGAAGAAATACTTAAAGTTCCAAATGAGAATGTAAGAAACAAAGCTATGGAATATTTGAAAGAGTTACATGACGGAAAAAGGGATTTCAGATTTTAGTACAACGAGAATTAAATATTTGATATATTGACAAAAAATTTAATTATTCATTGTATTAGTAATATGATTTTTTGAACATAAATTTAAAATTAAACAGAAATTCAAAATAAAAATAAGAGGTGTGGCAATTGTCACATCTCTTATTTTTAAAGGAAACACATTGAAAATAAAAACAAAAAACAAAATATGTAAAACTCAAATGAGTAATAAGCAATTTAATATTTAATTCTCATCGAAAAGTGATGCAAGTTTCTCAATTGATGTTGTAATATCAGCAACAGCCTTTTCAATATCACTGTAAATTGTAGCTGACTGAGAAGAAAGATCTCCCATGCTCTTAGCAACAACAGCAAAACCTACACCTGCCTCTCCGCTTCTTGCTGCCTCAATTGAAGCATTGAGAGAAAGCATTTTCTGTTTGTTGGCAATAGAATTAAGCGAGCGTGTATTTGTATTAATTTTCTGAATGATAGCATTAGCATTCTTTATTTCTTCGCTTAAGATACCAAGTTTTCCACCATTTGTATTTTTAAGGTATTCAGCAGTGACAATCTGATTTACGACCTTACCAAGGAGTTCAGCAGATGAACGAATCTGTTCTTCTGTTCTTATAGGAACTTTGCGGAGTGCTCTGATATAAGCATCAGGGTCGACTCCAAGTTCAACAGCTTTTTTTCTAAATTCTTCTTCATCCGGCTCAGAAGGAAGAACCTGTCCTCCAATAACAGAACCTACTTTTTTATCACCAATCATAATGTCAATGGAAAAGTCCATAAGACCTGAGTGGCAGAAATATGTACCGGTATTGTCTGTATCACATTTTTTACATCTTTTACCTCCAAGTTCTGAACCGCGAGTATATTTCATACAAAATTCAGTAAAATTGCTCCCCTCAGTAATGTACTCTCCCTTATCATCGACTGCTATAGCTGCAAGACCTGTAGCATTAGAAAAACTATCCTGAATCTGCTGCAGCTTATTTAAGTCCATAAAATCTCTTATGTTCATAACATCCTCCAATCCTTATCCAATACATATCTTATTGAATAAATGTAGATATAAAATTTCACTTAAAAAAATATACTCATTTTGTATATATTATACAACAATAGGAACATAAAATCAATTAAAAATGTGTTATTTGTTTAACACCAAAAATGAAATTTTACAGTTCACCTCAAACTTGCTTAAAACATGGGTTTATGCTATACTCGATACATTGTAAATAAAATTTTTCATTTATAATTTATATAAGGAAAGGATGGCAGCGTAGGCTGTTATAGACATCTGAAACAGATGTCAGGTGATAATATGGTAAAAGAAACAGATGTTGTCGTAGTAGGAACGGGAGCAGCAGGCCTGTTTTGTGCACTCCATTTTCCGGAGAATACAAATGTACTTGTCATTACAAAAGATGAGGCAGACAAAAGTGACTCATTTCTTGCACAGGGCGGTATGTGTATGTTAAGGGATGAAGATGATTTTGATGGGTTCTTTGAAGATACTATGAAGGCAGGTCATTATGAGAATAATAAAGATTCTGTTGAGGTGATGATTCGTTCATCCAGAAAGATTGCGAAAGAGCTTATCGACTATGGTGTTGATTTTGAGCATGATGGAGAGGAACTTGCATTTACCAGAGAGGGAGGACATGGAAGACCAAGGATTCTTTACCATGAGGATATAACGGGAAAAGAGATTACAAGCACTTTATTGGAAAATGCTTTAAAGCGAAATAACATTACTATACAGGAACATGTGAAAATGCTTGATATAGTATGTGATGAAAAATTAAATGAATGTTACGGTTTAGTGGTAAAAAATGAAGATGGCAGCATTGGCATAATAAAATCAAAATATACTGTATTTGCCTGTGGAGGTCTCGGCGGTCTTTATAAGCATTCAACTAATTTCAGACATATAACGGGTGATGCGCTTGCTATAGCACTAAAGCATGACATTGAAATGGAGCATATTGATTATATACAGATTCATCCGACTACTTTATATTCTGAAAAGCCGGGAAGAAGATTTTTAATTTCAGAATCAGTAAGAGGAGAGGGCGCTATTCTCCTTGACAAGAATAAAAAACGCTTCTGTGATGAATTAAGACCAAGAGATATTGTTACAGCCGATATACACAGACAGATGGAAAAGGACGGCAAGCCGTTTGTATGGCTTTCAATGGAGAGAATACCAGAGAAAACCATCAGAAGTCATTTCCCCAATATTATGAAACAGTGTCTTGAAGAGGGATATGACCCGACAAAAGAATGTATACCGGTAGTTCCTGCACAGCATTATTTTATGGGAGGAATAAAGGTTAATCTTTCAAGCAAGACAAGTATGGAAAGACTTTATGCTGTCGGTGAGACATCATGCAATGGAGTTCATGGAAAGAACAGACTTGCAAGTAATTCACTTCTCGAATCAATGGTTTTTGCAGAGAGAGCAGCGGATGAGATAAAAGAGAAGATGAAGAAAGATACAGAGGAACAGTTTGAGGTAAAAGCACAGACACACATTTTAGATTTGGATGTCAGTGTATATGATGATGACGAAAAGATAGCAGCAGAGTATAAAGAGCTTGTTTTAAATGAGATAGAAAAGGAGAAAAGCAGACATGAATGATCCTATTACATTAAAAATAAATGCAGATAAATATATTATGATGGCACTTGAAGAAGATATTACAAGTGAGGACATCTCAACAAATTCAGTTATGCCTGAGTACCAGAAAGGACAGGTACAGCTTATCTGTAAGCAGGATGGTATAATAGCAGGTCTTGGAGTATTTAAGAGAGTATTTGAACTTCTTGACGATACAGTAGAGTTTGAAATGAATGTAAAAGATGGTGATGAAGTCAAAAAAGGACAGCTTATGGCTGTTGTCACAGGTGACATACGAGCACTTCTTTCAGGAGAGAGAACAGCACTCAACTACCTTCAGAGAATGAGTGGTATAGCCACATATACAAACAGCATAGTAAAACTGCTTGAAGGAAGCAGGACAACACTTCTTGATACAAGAAAGACAACACCGAATATGAGATTGTTTGAAAAATATGCTGTAAAGGTCGGCGGTGCAACTAATCACAGATACAATCTTTCAGATGCGGTTATGTTAAAGGATAATCATATCGGGGCAGCAGGCGGTATCACAGAAGCAGTTAAGAGAGCAAGAGCCTATGTGTCATTTGTAAATAAAATTGAAGTTGAGGTAGAAAATATCGAGATGGCAAGAGAAGCTGCCGAGGCGGGAGCAGACATTATCATGCTTGACAATATGACACCTGAGCAGATGAAAGAAGCAATAAAAGTTATAGATGGCAGAGCACTTACAGAGTGTTCCGGAAATGTCACAAAAGAAAATATAAAAAATATAATTGATGTCGGAGTTGATTATGTATCAAGTGGAGCACTCACGCATTCAGCACCGATTATGGATATATCACTTAAAAACCTTCATGCGATTTAATTTATTTGTATGATAACTTGTTTGCGGGATATAATGTTTTAACAGAAAAACAAAAATTATATATATAAAATAACAGGGCAGAATAAAAGTTTCTGCCCTGTTGTTTTGTGGAAAATAAAGCAAGAACCGTACCAAAGTCTAAAATTTCATATCATTTCTTGCGTCAAAAAGTCAATTTAAGAAGAATTACAGTTTTGCAATCTCCTTATACTGCTCCTTAAGGCATCCATAAAGGTTTTTATAAATCTCATGGAACTTATCATATTTAGCCTTGTTCTCAAGATTTGTCTTGCATTCCTTAGCAGGGTCTTTATGTATCATCTTACGGCATGCACTTTCTACACTGTCATAGATACCGGCGCCGACACCGGCAAGGATAGCAACTCCGAGGGCAGGACCCTCTGTGGCAGTAACAGTATTAACATCGCATCCGAACATATCAGCCATCATCTGACGCTGAACACCATTCTTAGCTCCGCCGCCGCAAGCCATCATGTCATTTACTTCGACACCCATCTCAGAGAGAATATCCTTACAATCAGTAAGAGAGTAGCTGATTCCTTCCATAACGGCACGAACAATATCTGCCTTTGTGTGCATACTTGAAAGTCCGAAAAGAACTCCACGGCAGTCAGGGTCAAGGTGAGGTGTACGCTCGCCGTTTAAGTAAGGGAGATAGATAAGTCTGTTAGCACCGATAGGTGTCTTTTCAATATCAGCATTTATAAGGTCATAAACACTGCAGCCCTTTTCTTTTGCTTCATCTTTATAGCCTACACCCATATTGTCGAGGTACCATGCAAGTGAATAACCGGCAGCCTGAGTAACGCCCATGACATGCCATGCACCGGGAACAGCACAGCAGAATGTGTGAACTCGTCCCTTAGGGTCGATTGAAATTTTGCTGCTGTGAGCAAATACAACACCGCTTGTTCCGATAGTAGTAAAGGCTTTACCATCTTCAACAACACCTGTACCAACTGCTGCCGCAGCATTGTCACCGGCACCGCCGACAACAACTGTTGAAGTAGAAAGACCTGTTTTTTCGGCAATTTCAGGTAAGATAGTACCCGTAACCTCAGGTGATTCATAAACCTTAGCAAGAAGATTTTTATCAATATCAAGTTTTTCGAGGACTTCATCAGACCACTGTCTCTTTGGAACGTCAAGAAGCTGCATACCTGAAGCATCAGATACCTCAGTAGCAAATTCGCCTGTAAGTATATATCTTACATAATCCTTAGGAAGTAAAATATGTTTACACTTTGCATAATTTTCAGGCTCATTGTTTCTTACCCAGAGGATTTTTGAAGCAGTAAAACCTGTAAGTGCAGGATTTGCAGTAATCTCAATAAGTCTTTCAGCTCCGACTTTTTCTGTGATTTCTTCGCACTCTTTTTCGGTACGCTGGTCACACCAGATAATAGAAGGACGTATAACGTCGCCGTTTTCATCAAGCATTACAAGACCGTGCATCTGACCTGAAATACCAAGTCCTTTGATGTCATCTGCACTGACACCCGATTCTTTTACAACTTTTGCGATAGTTTCCAAAGCGGCATTGCGCCAGTCTTCAGGTTTTTGCTCTGCCCATCCGTTGTTAGGTGTGTAGAGTGGATAATCTTTTCCGGCAGAAGCAATTACGTTTCCATCTTCATCAAAGAGAACAGTTTTTGTTGATGAAGTTCCTAAATCAATACCAATTAAATAATTCATTATAAGCTCCTCTCATAACATAAATTAAATCATCAAATTAATAGGTTAACAATTAGCATTGCAGTCTGTGGAAACATACAATATTTAAAAAGGCGATGGCAATATGCCATCGCCTCCAATTTGTAAGTTAATTGACTGCAATTAAAATAGCTTTCAAAAGATTAAGCGAATGGATTCTCTGTCTTGTAGAGCATTCCCTTAGGCTGATTGAAGCCGATTTCGTCAACATCTACACCGATGTATTTAAATACTTCGTATAATGTCTTTCCGTAATGACCGAATGCAACAGCTCCGTGATGAGGATAGTTGCCCTCGATAAGTACATGACGATAGAAACGACCCATTTCAGGAATAGCGAAGATACCGATTGCACCGAATGAGCGAGTTGCAACAGGAAGAACTTCACCCTGAGCAATGTATCCGCGGAGTTTAGCGTCTGCTGTACTCTGAAGACGGAAGAATGTGATATCTCCAGGAATAATATCTCCTTCAAGAGTTCCGTTTGTAACTTCAATAGGAAGTGAACGAGCCATAATCTTCTGATATTTCATCTCACAGAATGAAAGCTTGTTTGAAGCTGTGTTTCCACAATGGAATCCCATAAATGTATCTTTCTGTGTGTAATCAAATTTGCCCTTGATATCAGCGTCATAGATATCAGCAGGTACAGTATTGTTGATGTCAAGAAGAGTAGTTGCATCTTCACTTGCAACAGTACCGATGAATTCGCTGAGTGCTCCGTAAATATCAACCTCACATGAAACAGGGATGCCTCTCTTTGTGAGACGGCTGTTTACATAACAAGGTACGAAACCAAACTGTGTCTGGAATGCAGGCCAGCATTTACCGGCGATAGTAACATATTTTCTGTAACCCTTGTGTGCATCAATCCAGTCAAGAAGTGTAAGCTCATACTGAGCAAGCTTCTCAAGGATTTCAGGCTTTTTGTTTCCTTTGCCGAGTTCAGCTTCCATATCCTTAACAACATCAGGAATACGCTCGTCTCCTGCATGATTGTTGAATGCTTCAAAAAGGTCAAGCTCTGAATTTTCCTCAATTTCAATATCGAGGTTGTAAAGCTGCTTGATAGGAGCATTACATGCGAGGAAGTTCTGAGGACGAGGACCAAAGCTGATAATCTTTAAGTTGCTTAATGCATAAATTGTACGTGCGATAGGTACAAATTCATGAATCATATCTGCACATTCCTCAGCAGTTCCAACAGGATACTCTGGAATATAAGCCTTAACATTGCGGAGTTTAAGGTTGTAGCTTGCATTGAGCATACCACAGTAAGCATCACCACGGTTGTCGATAAGACCTCCGTTAAGTCCGTCTTCTTCAGAAGCTGCAACGAACATCTTAGGTCCGTCAAAGTGCTTTGCAAGAAGTGTCTCAGAAATTTCAGGACCGAAGTTTCCAAGGTAAACAACAAGAGCGTTACATCCGGCTTTCTTGATATCCTCAAGAGCCTGTACCATATGTATTTCGCTTTCTACGATACATACAGGACATTCGTAAATATCCTCAGCATCATATTTGTCTGTGTAAGCCTTTACAAGATTCTGTCTTCTTGTTACTGAGAGTGACTCTGGGAAACAGTCTCTGCTGACAGCAACGATACCTATTTTCATTTTTGGTAAATTAGTCATTTTTAAAAACATCCTTTCTAAATATAAAAATTTACAGTAAAATTGACGCGCATTTTGCTGCATTTGTTTTCAAATATATTCTATTACATTTTAGGATATTTTGCAATAAAAAAGCACAATAAAATATATGAAAATTGTTTAAAGTGACAACAACAATCTATAAAAACAGATAAAGAATTGTGATAATTACAATAAAAATCAGATAATGAGTACATGAAATATTTGATTTTGTATTAAAACTACTTGAATTGCATACAAAAATCGGTTATAACAAATACAGTATAAATATTTAAAATAGAGAAACAAAATGTGTACAAATAAAATGCAAATTATTGTCAAACTGCAGATGTGAGCAGTAGCGGCAAATGATGAAAGGATAGACATGTCTCAGATTGTGGTTGGAATTGCAGAAATGAAAATGGGCACAAAAAGGGATGAGCTGATTACTTATGCCCTTGGTTCATGTGTCGGTATCTGCATGTATGATGATAAGTTAAAAATAGGAGGACTTTTGCATGCCATGCTGCCAAATGCATATGAAAACGAGGGATATGGCGATATGAACTTTGAGCGTTATGTAAACACCGGGATTCCAAGCCTTTTCAGAAAGGTATGTGCACATGGAGCTAATGTAAGCAATCTCAAAGTTAAAATTGTCGGCGGGGCAAATATGTTTGGGTTTGATTTTACAAATAAAGATATGGACATAGGCACGCAGAATGTTATACAATCAAAGAGGATTCTTGCAGACCTTGGGATACCTGTAGTCGCTCAGATGACCGGAGGTACGGTTGGAAGAACCATTAAATTTTGTCTTGAAAGTGCGCAGATACAGGTGAATGCGACTGACGGAAACAAATATATATTATAGAAAGAAGGAAGAGTATAATGGTAAAGCATATAATTTTATGGCAGTTAAAAGAAGATATTACAGATAAAGAGAGTGTTAAGAAAGGGATAAAGGAAAATCTTGAGTCGCTTGTAGGAAAAGTTCCGGGACTTTTAAAAGTGAATGTTGTTATTGACGGACTAGAATCTTCAAATGCAGATGTAATGCTTGATTGTGAACTTGACAGCGAGGAATCGCTTAAAGGTTATCAGAAGCATCCGGAGCATGTTGCGGTGGCAGATACTTATGTCAGACCATATACAGCGGTCAGAGTATGTATGGATTATAGTGTGAAAAATCTATGATTTTTCACACGCAAGATTTGTGCTTGCGCATAAACTTGAGATGCCCTGAAAAGCGGGCAGGAATGGAGATTAATATGAAAAATTAAGAGCAGGCAGTCTTTTAAGGCTGCCTGTTTAATATACGGTTTTGCCTATTCTAATAGGATAATTGTTCAGGTGGTGGCGGGAAATTTTTAATAATCAGAAAATGGAGGCTGAAACAGAAAGATATATGAGCGACATAAATAACAGTGTATATGACAGTATATATAAAAGAAGAAGTATAAGAAAATATAAAAGTGATATGCTCCCAAAAGAGCAGATTGAAAAAGTTCTTGATGCGGCAAGAGTTGCACCGTCAGGCAAAAACAGACAGCCGTGGAAATTTTTTGTCTATGGTGGTGAGGAAAAGAAAAAGATACTCAGTGAAATGAGAAAAGGAATAAAGAGGGAATTAAAAGAGCCGTTATTTAAGGAATCTAAAAGGCTGCTGCCAGATGCAGACAATACGCTTCGCATAATGATGAATGCACCGGTTGTAGTATTTGTCATAAATACAAACGGAAAAAGTCCTATGGAAAATATAGATATGGATGACAGATTTTCAGAAATATGCGATACACTGTCAATTGGTGCGGCTATAGAAAATATGCTTTTAGCGGCACAGGAATTGGGTGTCGGTTCATTGTGGATAGGAAATACGTGTTTTGCATACAGGGAGCTTGCAGAATATATAGGCGAGGAAGGACAGCTTATCGGAGCAGTTGCATTTGGAATTGCCGATGAAGAACCGGAGGCAAGACCGAGAAAGAAACTGGAGGATATTGTAGAGTATCATGTATAATATTTTTATAATGTGAATCAGATAAATTAAAAAAATGCATTGTAAAAAATATAAATTCAGATAATATGCTACCATTTAGACACAAAAATCGACCATTTAAGCACGATTTAACACAAGAGGATTTTAATGTGGTAAGATATAGGTGTTTCGGAACAAATTAGTAATGTTTTATAATAGGGAAAAAGATAATCTCTCATCCTTCAACTCTACCCGGAGGATGAGGGATTCTTTTTTGTATAAAGAATTTAGGAAATGCCTTGTATAAAAAATAAAAAAGCATATGTCAATATCTGCATAAAAGTGTTATCATAATAACATAGTCAAAATAAAAGATTATAAATGAGAAGCAGAGTGGAAAAGTATTGATAAGAAAGGTAGGAGAGTATGTACGAAAACGAAATTGAAAATATTGTATCACGCAGTTCAGATGAAGAAATATATTATGGTTTGTTAGAGTTTACAAAGAACATGGCACAACAGAGAGGAAAGATTGAGGGAAAGAAAAAACTTTATTATATATCTGCAGAGTTTCTTATAGGAAAGCTTTTGTCAAACAATCTCATAAATCTTGGATTGTATGATCAGGTAGCTAAAGCACTTGAAAAACACGGAAAGAGTATGGCACAGATAGAGGAAATCGAACCGGAACCATCACTTGGAAATGGTGGTCTTGGTCGACTTGCATCTTGTTTCCTCGATTCGATAGCAACACTTGGGTTAAATGGTGATGGTGTCGGAATAAATTATCATCTGGGACTTTTTAAACAGGAATTTGACAAAAATCTTCAGAAAGAAGTGCCAAATCCTTGGATAAAGGACAAGAGCTGGCTTAGAAGAACTGACAAGAGTTATGAGATAATTTTTGGCGGGCTCAGGGTAAATTCTGTTATGTACGAGATAGATGTAACAGGCTATGACAATAAATGCAACACATTGAAACTTTTTGATATTGACAGTGTGGATGACAGCATTGTACAGGGAGACAGTATATATTTCAATAAAGAAGATATAAGAAAAAATCTTACATTGTTCCTTTATCCCGATGACAGTGATTATCAGGGACAGCTGCTTAGAATATACCAGCAGTATTTTATGGTCAGCAATGCGGCACAGCTTATCATTGATGAGGCAGTTGCGAAAGGAAGCAACCTTTACGACCTTGCCGATTATGCGGTTGTTCAGATAAATGATACACATCCGACTATGGTAATTCCTGAACTTATAAGGCTTCTTGTGAAAAAGGGTATCGATATGGATAAAGCTATTGATATTGTGAGCCATATGTGTGCATACACAAACCACACAATACTTGCAGAGGCACTTGAAAAATGGCCTATATGGTTCCTTGAAAAGGTAGTTCCACAGCTTATGCCTATCATAAAGATGCTTGATGTAAAAGTAAAAGAAAAATACAATAACCCTGAACTTGCCATTATAGATGACAAGCAGCAGGTACACATGGCAAGAATAGATATGCACTATGGATTTAGTGTAAATGGTGTAGCGGCACTTCATACAGAGATACTTAAAAACAGCGAGTTAAAGCCATTTTATGATATTTATCCAAATAAATTTAACAATAAAACAAACGGTATAACATTCAGAAGATGGCTGCTTCATTGTAATCATGAACTTACTGATTTTATCTCATCAAAAATCGGTGATGGATTTAAGAAAGATGCAAATGAGCTTGAAAAACTTTTACAATATAAGGATGATGAGGCTGTCTTAAAAGCAATTACAAATATAAAGATGACCAAAAAGAAAGAGTTTAAAGAGTATCTTCTTAAGAAAGAAAATATTGAGATAGACGAAAATTCTATAATAGATGTGCAGGTAAAGAGACTTCATGAGTATAAGAGACAGCAGATGAATGCACTTTATATAATTCATAAATACATGGATATAAAGGCGGGCAATAAGCCGAAGAGACCGATTACATTTGTATTTGGAGCAAAGGCGGCACCGGCATATACCATAGCAAAAGATATTATTCATTTAATACTCTGCCTATCTAAAGTTATAGAAAATGACCCTGAGGTTAGTCCGTATCTGAAAGTGGTTATGCTTGAAAATTACAATGTGACATATGCGGAGAAGATAATACCGGCAGCAGATATTTCAGAGCAGATTTCACTTGCATCTAAAGAAGCCAGCGGAACGAGCAACATGAAGTTTATGTTAAATGGTGCAGTGACTTTAGGAACAGAAGATGGTGCAAATGTTGAGATACATGAACTTGTAGGAGACGAAAATATCTATATATTCGGTGAGAAGAGTGACAAAGTTATTGAACATTATGCAAAAGCTGATTATTCAGCAGAAAAAATATATGATTCAGACACTGAAATTGCAAAACTCGTCGATTTCATTATAGATAAAAAGATGTTTGCAGTCGGAAACAAAAAAAGCCTCATAAGATTATATATGGAAATAGTTACAAAGGACTGGTTTATGACACTTTTGGATATAAAAGATTATATACGCGTAAAAGAGCAGGTATTTAATGATTACGAGGACAGACAGGCTTGGAGCAGAAAGATGATTAAAAATATAGCTATGGCAGGATTTTTCTCTTCAGACAGAACTATTAAGCAGTACAATGATGATATATGGCATCTTGACTAATACAAGGACTGCTTAAGAAATGAGGTAAAATGAATGTAAAATCTATTGTAGCACCTGAAGTATTGGTTATAATGTTATTTGTAGCAGTTACAGGATATTTTATAATGAGTAAAATAGTAAACAGGAAATACGGTTATACTAAGAAAAGAGAAGAGGAACTGGAAAACATTGATGAAAAGAAAGGCGGCAGCTTATGAAGAAAATCGGTTTTTTAACAAGCGGTGGAGATTGTCAGAGTTTAAATGCAACTATGCGTGGAGTTGCAAAAACATTGTATCAGACATATCCTGATGTAGAGATATATGGTATTCTTGAGGGATACAAAGGTCTTATTTACGGAAATTACAGAAAGATGCAACCAAGTGATTTTTCGGGCATTCTTACGGAAGGCGGAACTATTATCGGAACATCGAGACAGCCATTTAAAAAGATGCGTGAGCCTGATGCGAACGGACTTGACAAGGTTGAGGCTATGAAATCAAATTACAAAAAATGGGGGTTTGATTGTCTTGTTATACTTGGCGGAAACGGAACACATAAAACTGCAAATCTTTTGAGTGAGGAAGGATGCAATGTAGTTACTCTTCCAAAAACAATTGATAATGATATCTGGGGCACCGATATTACATTTGGTTTCCAAAGTGCCGTAAATATAGCTACTAATGCGATAGACTGTATTCATACGACAGCAGCATCGCACAGCAGGGTATTTATTGTCGAAGTTATGGGGCACAAGGTAGGATGGCTTACATTACATGCAGGCATTGCAGGCGGTGCTGATATTATACTTCTGCCTGAAATACCATACGACATAAATTCTGTTGTCGAAGCTCTTGACAAGAGGACAAAAGAGGGAAAGAAGTTTTCTATTCTGGCAGTTGCCGAGGGTGCTATATCAAAAGAGGATGCGGTATTATCAAAGAAGGAACTCAAGGCAAAAAGAAAAGCAAATCCATATCCGTCAATATCATATCAGATTGGAAAAGAGATTGAGGAAAAGACAGGACAGGAAGTAAGAATTACTGTTCCGGGACATATGCAGAGAGGCGGAGAGCCATGCCCGTATGACAGGGTTATATCAAGTAGGCTCGGTGCGGCAGCAGCAAGACTTATAATCAAAGAAAAATATGGTTATATGGTTGGATTTAAAAATGGAGAGATAGTTCCGGTACCTCTTGCAGAAGTTGCAGGAAAATTAAAAATGGTAGACCCTGATTCGTCAATAATCAAAGAGGCTAAGGGTCTTGGAATATGTTTTGGCGATTAATATAAAAAGATTTATTGACTAATATCAGGGGCAAGTAAAAATTGCCCCTGAATTAATAGGAGGCAAATTATGTCTTATACGGCGTTATACAGAAAATTTCGTCCCGGTGAATTTGACGAGGTAAAGGGACAGGAACATATAGTAACGACACTGAAAAATGAGATAAGAACTGACCGTATCGGACATGCGTATCTGTTTTGTGGTACAAGAGGTACAGGTAAAACGACAGTAGCAAAGATACTGGCAAAAGCGGTAAATTGTGAGCATCCGGTAGATGGAAGTCCATGCGGCGAATGTGAGATGTGTAAAAAGATAAGTAGTCAGACATCGATGAATGTCATCGAGATGGATGCGGCATCTAACAACAGTGTAGACGACATCAGAGAAATAATCGATGAAGTGCAGTATTCTCCGGCAGAAGGAAGATATAAAGTATATATTATTGATGAGGTTCATATGTTATCAGCAGCGGCATTTAATGCATTGCTAAAGACACTTGAGGAACCGCCGTCATATGTTATTTTTATTCTTGCAACGACAGAGGCACATAAAATACCTATCACGATTCTGTCAAGGTGTCAGAGATATGATTTTAAACGAATATCTATAGATACAATATCAGCAAGATTAAAAGATTTGATGGAAAGAGAAAATGTCGATGTAGAAGACAAAGCGTTGAGATATATTGCAAAAGTGGCAGACGGTTCAATGCGTGACGCACTCAGTCTGTTAGACCAGTGCATTGCATTTTATCTCGGTGAAAAACTCACCTATGACAAGGCAATAGAGGTACTTGGTGCGGTAGATACATCTGTATACAGCCGTATGTTTAAAAATATGGCAGATTTGGATGTTATTGGATGTATGAAGCTTCTCGACGAGATAATGATGTCAGGGAGGGATTTGAACCAATTTATAATAGGACTTATTTGGTATTTAAGAAATCTTATGGTTATTTCGGTATCAGCAAGTGGAAGCGAAATGGTAGACGTTTCTACAGAACAGCTTGAACAGATGCAGCAGGAAATAAAAAAAGTTGACGAGACAGGTCTTATACGGTATATTCGTATATTATCGGAGTTATCAAATCAAATTAAATATGCGACGCAAAAGCGTGTCCTTACGGAAGTTGCATTTGTCAAATTATGTGTACCCGAAATGGAAAAAAAGACATCGGATGACAGTCTTTTGGCAAGGATAGATGCAATAGAAAGAAAGCTTGAAAGTGGTATTTTTGTAAACGGTCAGCCGGACAATGGAGGTCAGAATGTTTCTTCTGTCACTAATGAGGCAAAAACATCAAAAGAACCTCAGCCGGATGTCGTGTTGCCTAAAATGGTATCGGATGATTTGAAGAAGATAAATGGAAAATGGCAGCAGATACTTTCTGATATTTCTGTTTCATCACGTTCTTTTCTGATGCCGGAAATTTGCAAAAAGACGGTATCACAGGATGGTGAAACACTGATATTACAGTTTACGGATGCCACAGCAGAGGCATATTTTAACAGAGATGACAAGAGAAACCTTGACGAACTAAAAACTGTTATTTCAAATATTGTCGGGGTCGATGCAGGGATAATAGCGGAGACTGTCAGCAACGAGCAGAGCAGAAATTCATTGGATTTATCCCAGATAATCGATAAAATAAACTTTGATGTGCAAATAAAAAAATAATAAATTTATGGAGGAAAATAAAATGGCAAAAAGAGGTGGATTTCCAGGAGGCGGAATGCCGGGAAACATGAATAATCTTATGAAGCAGGCTCAGCGTATGCAGAGACAGATGGAAGAAAAAACGAAGGAAATGGAAGAAAAAGAATGGGAAGCAACAGCCGGAGGCGGAGCAGTAACAGTTAAAATTTCAGGTAAAAAGGAAGTTTTATCAGTAAAACTTGACCCTGAAGTAGTTGATCCTGATGATATAGAAATGCTTGAAGATTTAATAGTTGCAGCAACAAATGAGGCGCTTCGCAAAGTTGAAGAGGAGAGTGCAGAAATGATGTCAGCACTTACAGGAGGACTCGGCGGAGGTCTTGGAGGTTTATTCTAAGATGGATTTTTACAGTTCGCAGATATCGAATCTTGTTGAACAGTTATCACATTTGCCGGGAATAGGCAGTAAGTCGGCACAGCGTCTGGCATTTCATATATTAAATATGTCTCCGGATCAGGTTAAAGGACTTGCGGATGCAATGACAAATGCAAAGAAAAATGTGAGATACTGTAAGGAATGCTGCACATATACGGATGATGAACTCTGCCCTATATGTGCCAATCCTAAACGCAACCACAAACAGATTATGGTTGTAGAGAATACAAGAGACCTGGCGGCATATGAAAAAACAGGAAAATATGAGGGCGTATATCATGTATTACATGGTGCTATTTCACCGATGGCAGGTATAAGCCCTCAGGATATAAGATTAAGTGAACTTATGGTGCGTCTTCAAAAGGATGTGGATGAAGTTATAGTAGCTACCAATAAAACATTAGAGGGCGATACAACAGCAACATATATAAGTAAACTTATAAAACCGCTGGGAATAAAAGTGAGCAGGATAGCAAGCGGTGTCCCTATAGGTGGAGATTTGGAATATATAGACGAAATTACGCTTTATCGTGCTTTGGAGGGACGTACCGACATGTAGACGCCTGCAGATATAAAATCAGCTAACTTTACTACAGTGGCGAGATGGGTGGTCTGCAAAGTGGCAATATTATTGATGCCGCTTTCGTTTACTATACCCGTAATAAAAATATCTCCGACATGGGTGAGATTTTTTCCGGTACCTATACCCGGATGAAGAGCACCTTTGCCGAGAGTGACAAAGCCAACATGACTGTTGGTGCCAAGAGAAGAATCAAGAGCAATGATATACGGATTTTGTATACTTGCTCTTATTTTTTTTAGCGTAGCATCAAGGTTTTTTGCGTGAACCGGCTTTTTCAATGTTCCGTATACGGAAATACCTGAATTTTTCAAAAGGGAAGAAAGTTTGTGCCCGACAAGGGGACCGAGACAATCACCTATAACTCTGTCTGAGCCTATGCAGAGTATAACAAGGTTTTTATCTAAAGATAAACATTCTTTACAGCATTTTTTCAGCGTGTGCACAAAGTGAAAAGAAGCATATGAAGTTTCAGGGTTAAAGTATGAGACTTTAGTTTCTTTTTGAATATTCATTAAATAAAATCCAACCTTTCAGAAAAATGTTAGTTATATAAAAAATATTCCCGATAAATGTAAAAATATTCATGAATAAGAGGTTGTCTTTTGACAAAATTTTTAACCTGTAAATGTTATCTTCTTGGTATCAGACATATAAGAGAAGGAGGATGGGTTTGTGGATGATATGATGCACAGATATGTGAAAAAGCCGGAGAATATCAGGCAGATAGGAGAAAGTCCCTATTCAGGAGCAATATATATAGAAGATTATGTTATGACATATATAAGACGGATATTTAAGGATGAGGGAGAAGAAAAGATAATATTATTGCTTGGGAAAAAAGGAGAAGAACAGGCAAAAGGGAATATATTTATCTATGGTGCTGTCGGTATGGAATATAGAATTACCGATGCCGTAACGCAGATATCAGAGAAGGAATGGAGCAGTACATACGAGAAGATATATAAATATTTTCCGGGTACAGAACTTTTGGGCTGGGTCTGCGGGGTATATATGTGGAACAGCAAAGTTGATGCAACGATAAATATAATACACAGAAAATATTTTTCAAAAGAGGAAAATATACTTTTTTTGTTCGACCTGTCAGAATGTGAAGAAAAAATATTTAAATGGTATGACGGAAATTTGAAAGAGCAGAGCGGATATTATGTTTTTTATGAAAAAAATCCGCAGATGCAGGAATTTGTACTTGGTGAAAGCAAAAATGAGAGTGTCGATGAACAATACGAAGATGTTGTAACGGAGGCAATAAGGGAAACAGTTAGCAAAAGTACGCATAAAGCAGCAGGTTCAAAGCCAGCAATGTTTGTTATGATGATGGCGATAGCGGTTATGTTTGTTATCGGGGGAAATTATATGTTTGAAAGCTTTGCAAAGATAAATAATCTGGAGACTGCTGTTGATGTATTGCAAAGTTATGTAGAGACAACATATTCAAGTGAAAATGATAAGACGGAAACTGCAACTCAGCCGGCGGTTACTATTAGAGAAAACAGTGACAAAACAAGTGAAAAAAATAATGAAATTTCAAATAATTCTAAGAGACAGAATGTAAAAGATGTAAGAAAAAATACAAGTATAAAAAAATATATAAGAAAAAACAGATTGACAGCCGATAAAAACAAGATTTCAGAAAAGAAAAATAAGACAGCAGCAAAAAAGGAAAGAGTAGCCCGTGTTAGAAAAAATTATGCGGGAACAGCTTATGAAACATATAGAGTTCAAGAGGGCGATACGCTTAGCCAGATAGTATGGAGACAGTATCATTCGTTGGACAAGATATCATCTGTAAAAAAGATAAATAATATAGGTAACAGTAACAATATAATTGCAGGTCAGGTGATAAAGCTTCCGAATTTTTGAAAAATATATTGATGATACAGTTCACCAGATAGAATATTGCAATGAGAAAAAAGATAAGTTATACTTTATTTAAGAAAAATACAGTTGTATTTATAGAGATTAAATCAGACTGTAGATAGAAACGAGGAGTAGCATGGAAACTTTAGTAGGACGCTCTCAAAATGTAAATTCGATAATACAGCGAAAAAAGAAAACAAAGAAGATAATAATTATTTCAATAGCTGTTATATTGATTACAGGATTATTACTTGGAATTACATATAATTACTATATAAACAAAAGGTACAACAGTTACGAAGTAGAAAAAAATTATAAATTTAAAAATTCGGGTGATTTGTCATTTTTATCATATAAAGAATCAGTAATTAAATACAGTAAAGACGGAATTGCAGCACTTGACGGTTCAGGAAAAGAATTGTGGAACGGAAGTTATGATATGGCATCTCCGGCACTTGATATATGCGGAGATTATGTTGTGGCAGCAGACATAGGTGCAAAAAAGATTGTAGTATTTAATGGTGAAGATTCAGGAAAAGAGTTTACGACGGATTATCCGATAGTGCAGGCGGAAGTGTCAAAGCAGGGTGTTGTGGCAGTTCTGCTTGAAGAAAAAACGGCAAACGTTATAAGACTGTACAATCCATATGATGCACAAAATACACTTTTGGCTGAGATACCAACAAATATTGATGATGGTTATCCGGTATCAATAGATATATCAGCTGACGGAGTGAATGTGGCAGCAGTGTATGTCAGTGTAAATAATAGTAAGATACAGAGCAGGGTTGCATTTTACAACTTTTCTGATGTAGGAAAAAACAGCAATTTTCTTGTAGGAGCACAGAATTATGATGATAAACTTGTATCAGAAGTAGAGTATATAAACGATACGGATGTATGTGTATTTGGAGAGGATGGCTATTCAATATGGACGAATCCCCGCCAGCCTGAACAGAAATTTGAAAAGAAGTACAGGAGTACGATAAAAAGTGCATTTTATAATTCAAAATATATAGGTGTTGTTTTAAGTGAGGAGAATGACAAAACAGGCGAAATGGAAGTATATGATTTGTCAGGAAAAAGAAAATTAAGATTAAAAATTGAAGAAGATTATACAGATATATCACTAAATGAAGATGATGAGATAATGATGAACTCGGAGTCACAAAGCTATATATATCGAATGAATGGAATTAAGAAATTTTCAAGCAGTATAAATGGTAAACTGAGAAATTTTTTTAAAGCGAAAGGGGATAAAAGCTACTATTTTGTGCTGGAAAATGAAATTCAGGAAATAAAATTGAAAAAAAATAAAAAAAGGGGTTGACGAATCCAAAATAAAGAGTTATACTAGCAAAGCACTGTTGAGAGAGCAACAAACTTAAACAGTTTGGAGAGGTATCGAAGTGGTCATAACGAGGCGGTCTTGAAAACCGTTTGTCCGCAAGGGCGCGTGGGTTCGAATCCCACCCTCTCCGCTTAGATCTCTATATGGTATTTTACAATATGGAGATTTATTTTTTACTTATTTTGAAAAAAGAATATTGAAAAGCATGTGATTATCATATGCGAAATGCAAGTATGAACTTGTATCTATCTGTTATGGAGAGGTATCGAAGTGGTCATAACGAGGCGGTCTTGAAAACCGTTTGTCCGCAAGGGCGCGTGGGTTCGAATCCCACCCTCTCCGCTGTGGTTGAATCCACTATAAATTAGTTTTTTGTACGGCTGGAAAGTGAGAGACAAAAAATGAAAAAAAGTGTTGACAACAACAGTTAAATGTTGTAAGATACATATCGCTGTCGCACAAAGCGATGAGAGAATAAAGCTTGAAAGCAAGGGTTTTCTTATCAGATGCGAAAGCAGGAAATCTTAAAAGTTTCCGGATTTTATTTTTTGAAAAGCTTCGAAAAATGAAATAAAAAAAGTTCTTGACAAGCTGAAAACAAAGTGATAAAATATATATCGTTGACGCAAACAGCAAGTCAGTAAAGCTAACAACAAGTTGTTAGTTACAAAGGTCGGACAAAGACCTTGAACCTTGATAATTGAACAGTAAAACAACCCTGAAAATTCTAAAATAAATTTTCAAAAG